>DASZFX010000510.1:0-2116 GCA_035939375.1 Roseiarcus sp. | reverse complement strand
CCATTTCGCCGATCAACGCGCCGGGGCCGACGACGAGCTCCTTCGGCTCGCCTTCTCCATGAGCGGTCAACAGGACCGAGCCGGAAAGAACGAAATAGGCGCCGTCGGCCTCTTCGCCCTGTTCGAAAATTCCCCGGCCCGCGCCGATCGTCTTGCGCTCGGCCGAAAAAGCGATGAGCTTTAACGCGTCGCCCGGCAAAAGGTCGAACGGCCGCGTGCGCCCGAGACGGCCGATATCCCGCTCCAAAGACATCCAAAGCCTCTTCCCGCGCCTTTGGCGCGGCTTGGATCAAGGTAGAAGTTTGTATCCGCCCGCGTCGGTCACCAGGAGACGTGCGTCCGCCGGATCGGCTTCGATCTTCTGGCGCAGCCGGTAGATATGCGTCTCCAGCGTATGCGTGGTCACGTTGGAATTATAACCCCAGACCTCCTTCAAAAGCGTCTCGCGAGAGACCACCTGCCGGTCGGCGCGCCGCAGGAAGCGCAAGATGGCGGCCTCTTTCTCGGTCAGGCGCAGGCGGTTGCCCTTGGCGCCGATGAGATTCTTGGATGCCGGGCGGAACGTATAGGGGCCGATCTGGAATTCCGCGTCCTCGCTCGCCTCGTGCTGGCGTAGCTGAACGCGCATGCGGGCGAGCAGGACGGCGAAGCGAAAGGGTTTGGCGACATAGTCATTGGCGCCCAAGTCGAGACCGAGCACGGTGTCGGCGTCCGAATCATGGGCGGTCAGCATGATGATCGGGCGCTTGAAGCCGTCCCTGCGCATCAACCGCACCGCTTCGCGCCCGTCCATGTCCGGCAGGCCGACATCCATGACGACGAGGTCGGGCGGGGCGGATTGAACGGCTGCGCGCGCTATCGCCGCATTTTCGGCGGTGGCGATTTCGAATTCCTCATGCATCGCCAATTGCTCGGCGAGCGCCTCGCGGAGTTCGGCGTCGTCGTCGACGATGAGGATTTGTCGTCTTTGCGCCATTAACTTCTTTCCATGAAACGACCCAGTCGGCGACGATCATAGCGCCGCTGCGGCCGGTCCGGCTAGCCAAGCCGTATAACGCGCCAAAGGCGGCGCCGTTCACGTTCTGGTCATAATCGGCGTGCTTCTGTACGCGACGGGGCGCAACGACGATTTGGACATATGTCGACAGAGGCTCCCCGCGTCACCGTCGCCTTCAACCGATTTGGCCTTGGGCCCCGACGGGGCGATCTCGCCAAGATCACGGATCCGCGCGCCGCGGTCATCGCCGAACTCGCTGCGCCGGAGGGGGCGGCGATCGCGGACGAGGCGCTTTTGCGCACGCCCGTCGCGTTGCAGACGGTCTATGCCGATCAGGACCGCAAGGTCGAGCGGGAGCGGCTGGCGCGGCTCGGCATGCCCGCGCCGAATGTCGCAGCGCTGATCGAGCCGAGGCCCGAGGCCGCGTCGCCGACGATGGAGGCTCCGGCGATGATGAGCGCCGCCCCGGCCGCCAAGCCGCCGCCCTCGCCCGAGCAGCAAATCTTCCGCGCTGAAGCCGCCGCGCGCCTTCAGCGTGCGCTCGCCGCCCCCATCGGCTTCCTCGAACGGCTCGTCGCCTTCTGGTCGAATCACTTCTGCATTTCGGTCGCCAAGAGCAATATCGCGCGCGCCGCGGCCGGCGCGTTCGAGCGCGAGGCGATCAGGCCTTATGTCCTCGGCCGCTTCGCCGATATGCTGCGCGCGGTCGAGCAGCATCCGGCAATGCTGAACTTTCTCGATAATGCGCAATCGATCGGTCCTTCTTCGAAAGCGGGCATGAGGACCAAACGCGGCCTCAATGAGAATCTCGCGCGCGAAATCCTCGAATTGCATACGATGGGCGTCGGCTCGGGCTATAGCCAAAAGGACGTGACGGAGCTCGCCCGCGTCCTCACCGGCTGGACGATCGTCGGACGCGAAGGCAAGCTCGGCGAGCCCGGCGCCTTCGTCTTCAACGTCAACGCCCACGAACCCGGCTCGGCGACTTTGCTCGGCCGAACCTATGCCGAGGCCGGTCTCGCCCAGGGCGAGGCCGCGCTCGCCGACATTGCGCGCCAGCCGGCAGTCGCCGACCATATCGCCCGCAAATTCGCCCGCCATTTTGTTGCCGACGCGCCG
>DASZFX010000509.1:0-12277 GCA_035939375.1 Roseiarcus sp. | reverse complement strand
AGGGCCGCACCGAACTCGCCCGCGCCGCCTTCGGCTATTTGCCCGATCGCGCGCGGCTGGACCTTGCTGGCTTCGCCGAGATGGACATTTTCGCCCACGCCGCGCCCTAACCTTGAACCGGGCGGCGCCGTAACTTCACCATCCCTTTTCTTTAGGGCCTGTCATATTATGTGATCGCGGGACGGCCTTTTGAGACCGTCGTAGGGCTTTGGAGCCGAATGGTGAATGTCGCCGTCGCAATTGAGCCGAGCGCGTCGCCCTATGGCGGCGAGCGGGCGGCGGCTTTCGCCGCGGCGGCGCGCCATTCGAAGTTGGTGCGATTCCTGCGGGTCGCGATCCTCGGCGGCGCGGCGGGAATGATCGCGATCCTCTTCGTCATCGCGGTCTTTGATCCATTCGGCCGATTGAACGTTGAAGCCTCCGTCGCCGGGTTCAGCCTCGACGGCAGCAGGGTCGCGATGGATCGCCCGAAGCTCGCCGGCTTCCGCAAGGACGGCCGCCCCTACCTCGTCAATGCGGAACGCGCCGTCCAGGACGTCCTCCATCCAACCATTGTGGAATTACGGGGCATCGATGCGGAGGTCGGGATCGCCGGCGGCGGCGCGTCAAGGGTCACCGCCGATCTCGGGGTCTATGACACCGCCACGGAGCACATGGATATTTCCCGCAACGTCCGCGTCAAAAGTGACCAATATGATGTTCGCCTGACATCGGCGAGCATCGACTTCAAGATCGGCGTCTACCTCTCCCGCGAGCCGGTCAAGGTCGTCACCAGCAACGGCGCCACGATCGACGCGGATTCGGTCGCCGCGACCGACAATGGCCGCGAATTGACTTTCGAGGGGCATGTGCGATCGGTTCTGCAAGTCGGCGACGGCCCTCAGCGCGCGAACGGCGAGCCCAAGGGGACCGGTCAATGAGGCGCCTAGGGCGGGGACCGCTTGCCTGTTTGGCGGTTGCGCTTGGTTTGGCGAGCGCGATTTTGACGTCCGACCCGCATGCCGCCGCCGCCAGCAAGCCGACCAGTCCTCAATCACTCCTGCCTGGCGCCAGCTCCAAGGAGCCGATCTCGATCGACGCGGACAAGCTCGTCTACTTCGACAAGGAGCAGAAAGCGATCTACAGCGGCAATGTCGTCGCGATCCAGGGCGACAGCAAATTGACCTGCTCGGCCCTGACCATCTATCTCGCCAAAAACGAGGCGAAAGCGACGGAGGGCGCCGCCCAGCCCAATGACGCTCCCGTCGCCGCCGCGGCGGGCGGCGAAGCGCCGGGCGCCGCCACAAGCCAAGTCAAGCATATGGACGCTGCCGGGCCGGTGACCGTCGTCTCGAAGACGCAGGTCGCCACCGGCGATCGCGGCGTCTACGACAAGGCCGAGAACAAGGTCTGGCTTATCGGCAATGTCACGTTGACCGACGGCGGCAACGTCACCAAGGGCGACAAGCTCACCTACGACCTGACGACCGGCCAGGCCGTCGTCGAAGTCGGAAATTCGACGCAACGCGTCCATGGTCAATTCCTGCCGGCATCCAATGACAACGGCGCCGACAAATCGACGTCGGCGAAGAAAAAGCTCCCTGACAATGCGGCCACGAAGCAGTAGAGGCTTGAAGAGGCGGCTCCAAGCGCGTTTCGCCGAGGAATTTCTGGTTGAACGACGATTTCATCTCTGACGGCGCGAGACCCCGCGCCTTCGGTGGACGATTGACCGGCTGGGGCGTGAATGAAGCGGGCGGGCTCAGCGCGCCGTTTGCGCCTGACACGCCGCCCGATCCGTTCCCGGGCTTCGACGAAGGGCCGGTCCAAGGCTACCGCGCCGGCGCGGATGCCGGCGTGCTCGCCGTCTACAATCTCGGCAAGAGCTACAGCGGACGCGCCGTCGTCAAAGACGTGAGCATCCATGTCCGGCGCGGCGAGGCCGTCGGCCTTCTTGGTCCCAACGGCGCCGGCAAGACCACGGTCTTTTACATGATCACTGGTCTGGTGCGGCCGGACAAAGGCGTGATCGAACTCGACGGACACAACGTGACGACGCTGCCGATGTATCAACGCGCGCGGCTCGGGATCGGCTATCTTCCGCAGGAAGCCTCGATCTTTCGCGGCCTCAACGTCGAGGACAATATTCGCGCGGTGCTCGAAGTGACCGAGCGCGACCGAAGAACGCGCGAGGCGACGCTTGATTCGCTGCTCGAGGAGTTCGACATTGCGCGGCTCCGCAAGGCGCCCTCGATCGCCCTGTCCGGCGGCGAGCGGCGGCGCTGCGAAATCGCGCGGGCGCTCGCCGGCAAACCTTCCTTCATGTTGCTCGACGAGCCTTTCGCCGGCATCGACCCGATCGCGGTCGGCGACATCCAGGATCTGGTCCGCCATCTCAAGGGCCGCGGCATCGGCGTGCTGATCACCGACCACAATGTGCGCGAAACCCTCGGCCTCATCGATCGCGCCTATATCATCCACAGCGGCCACGTCCTGACAGAAGGCGGCCCCGACGCGATCATCGCGCATCCGGATGTCCGGCGCTTCTACCTCGGCGAGGATTTTCGGATGTGAGGGTCGGGGTACGGCGCGCCGCGATGAGCGGCGTACGCTCGTCGTGCGATCGCCGCCGCCTCGAGCGCCCTATTCGTCCTCGCCGAAACGGCTCGCCACCAACGCTTCGATGGCGTCCAACGCCGCTTCCGCCTCGGCGCCGACCGCCGAGACCGTGATGGTCGAGCCCATCGCGGCGCCGAGGGTCAGGATTCCCATGATCGAATCGCCGCCGACCGTCTCGCCGCAGCGGGTGACTTTGATTTCAGCGTCGAAGCGATCAACGCATTGGACGAGTTTGGCCGTCGCCCGCGCATGCAGGCCCTTGCGATTGACGATGAGCATTTCGCGCGCGCGGGCGCCGGCGAATTGCGGAGGCGGCGGGCAATCGTCGTCGCCGGCCGCGGCGCCTTCCGCTTCGTTCATTTGCCCGCCAGGACTTTGCTTGCGACGGTGATGTATTTGCGGCCGGCATCGCGCGCCTCGCCCACCGCATGTTCGAGATCGGCGCTTTCCCTGACCGATGCGAGTTTGATCAGCATCGGCAGATTGATGCCGCAGATCACTTCGACGCGGCCCCCGTCCATCACCGATATCGCAAGGTTCGACGGCGTGCCGCCGAACATGTCGGTGAGCAAGACCACGCCGCCGCCGTCCTGGACGCGCGAGACGGCGTTCAAAATATCGCCGCGACGCTGCTCCATGTCGTCTTCGGGGCCGATCGCGACGGTCTCAAACTGCGACTGCGGCCCAACCACATGCTCCAACGCGGCTCGAAAACCAGTCGCCAGTTGGCCGTGGGTCACAAGGACCATTCCAATCATCAACAACCCGCTGGTCTAACGCCGGCGCTCAACACCGCCGGCCGCCGCATTCGGCGTCACGAAGCGCGGCATATTTGTGCACTGCGGCGTATTATTCAAGCAAAATGAGCAACCAGCGTCATAAAGCCGTCGTCTTCTCCGAAAGCGCCGCCAGCACGGCGCGAGCGCGCTCGAAGGGCCTGCTCGAGGCTTCAAAAACGAGGCGCGGCAGGCGGATCGCCGCCAATTCCGCCGTCTCGTCCGACGCCTCGGGCATTCGCGCGGCGCTTTCGCCCTCATCGAGGATATCGACGACAAGCCGGGCTACCGCGGCAGGTTCGAACGGGACCGTTTCGAGGCCAATGCCGCGCCGTTCGATCAGACTCAAGGTGTTAGGCGCGCCGCTTAGCAGAATTCTTCCACCGCAAGCGCGAACGAGGATGCGATCGTCGCCGACGAGTCTGCCGAAAAGCCCATGCGTGTTTGCAATATCGATAAGAGCGAGCGCCAGGGCGCTCTTGCCACGCCCCGAACGGCCGCGAATGACGACGCCGGCTTCGCCAACGACCACCGCGCTGGCATGGATATTCACGGCCCGATCGGGAGGGGAAGCATCGCTCACGGCGCGGCGGGCAGCGACAAAATGAAGCGGGCGCCGGCGCTGTGGCGCGCCGCATTGTCACTCTCGCCCGCCATGACGCGGGCGACCGACGAGAGCGACCGGTTCTCCGCCACGATGCTTCCGCCATGCGCCTCGATGATTTGCCGCGAAATCGATAGGCCGAGACCGGAGTTCTGACCGAAGCCCTGCTCCGGCCGATCGGTGTAGAAGCGCTCGAAAATCCGCTCCAGCGCGTGAGGCGGAATACCCGGCCCATCATCCTCGACCACGATTTCGATGCGCTCCCCCTCCTCCTCGTCCTCGGCGCGCGTCCGGCGCATCGTCACGCGAACCTCGCCGCCCGCCGCGGAGAAGGATCGCCCATTGTCGATGAGGTTGGTGATCACCTGAGCGAGGCGCGAATCATGGCCGATCACGCGAAAGCGCAGGCCCAGGCCTCTTTGCTCCTCGACCTTCAAACGCACGGCGACATCGCGCCAACGCGGGCCGTCTTGCGCAAGCGCGACAACCGCGCGCAGCAAGGAGACGAGATCGACATAGGACGCATCGGCGCGCGCCAGCTCGGCGTCGAGACGCGAAGCGTCGGATATGTCGCTGATCAGCCGATCGAGGCGGCGCACGTCGTGCTGGATGACGGCCAGCAATCTGTCCTTCGAGGCGCCTTCGCGCACACGCGGCAGGATTTCGACGGCGCTGCGCAACGAGGTCAGGGGATTCTTCAATTCATGCGCGACGTCGGCGGCGAAACTCTCGATCGCGTCGATACGATTGTAAAGCGCGAGCGTCATGTCGCGCAGGGCGCCGGAGAGATGGCCGATCTCGTCCGAGCGGCCGGTGAAATCGGGAATCTGTTGGCGCGCCTTGATGCCGCGCCGCACGCGCTCGGCCGCCTCGGCGAGCTTGCGCACCGGTTCGGCGATCGTGCCGGCGAGCAGCATGGAGAGTACGAACATCACCGCCGCAAGCACCAGGAAGATGCGTAGGATCGCCCAGCGTTCGGAGCCGATGATCGCATCGATGTCGCCGCCCTGGGTCGAAAGAAGAAGCGCGCCGCGCACCGCGCGCAAACGCTGGATCGGCACGCCGACGGAAACGATCGTCTCGCCCATCGAATTGAGGCGCACCACCGACTGAGTGCGGCCGAGCAGGGCGCTGGCGACCTCCGGCGGCGTCTTGGCTTCCCCGAGATGCGCATCGTCGGCGCGGCGCGGCTCGATCGGTACGAAACGCTTCTTCACAGCGTTCCAAGCCCGTTCGAAAATTGCGGTTTCCTCCGGCGCAGAGCCGGGCAGATCGTAATGGGCGATCGTGTCGCGCGTGGAGAGCGCGCGCGAATCGAGAAGCAGGAAGCCGTCGCGGTCATAGATGCGCGCGCGCGTGCGGGTCGGCGTGACGAGGCGGCGCAGCACTGGGCCGACGCGCTCCGGGTTGATCGAGAACTCCATGGACTGGTCGTCGGCGTCGGCGGGCGCTGAACTCTCGCCGGGCGCCAGTTGGAGAAGCTTCTCGGGATCAATGGTGATCGTGTCGGTTTCGACGGCGGCGGAGGCGGCGATCGCCGCGGCGATGATCTCGCCCTGGGTTTGCAGGCTCTGCACGCGCGCATCGATGATGTCGGCGCGGAACTGATTCAGATAGAGGAAGGCGACGACGAGAACGAGCAGGCCGCCGAGATTGAGAACCAGGATGCGGCGCGTCAGGGAAGAGGAAAACCGCGCCACCAGACTGCGCCAGAGGTGGCGCGCGCGCTGACGAACGCGCGCGCGGGTCAGGCGGCGGCCCGGCGTCTCTGATAGGGATTCGCGCTGCGCTTGCGTGGTCATCGCCGCGCCTCTCTCTCGACCCGTCGCCCCCTCGGCGGGCTCGGCGGCCTCGACCTTACGCCTCCTTGAAGCGGTAGCCCACGCCATAGAGCGTCTCGATCATCTCGAAATCGCTTTCGACGGCCTTGAACTTCTTGCGAAGCCGCTTGATGTGGCTGTCGATGGTGCGGTCGTCGACATAGACCTGATCGTCATAGGCGGCGTCCATCAGCGCATTGCGGCTTTTGACGACGCCCGGCCGCGTCGCGAGCGCCTGCAGAATCAGGAACTCGGTCACTGTGAGGGTCACCGGCTCGTTGTTCCAGGTGCAAGTGTGCCGTTCGGGATCCATTTTGAGCAGGCCGCGTTCGAGGATCTTGGCCTCGCTCTCCTTCTGCGCCGCTGCTTCCTTGGGATTGGCCCGGCGCAGGATCGCTTTCACGCGCTCGACCAGGAGGCGCTGCGAGAAAGGTTTGCGGATGAAATCGTCGGCGCCCATTTTGAGGCCGAACAATTCATCGATCTCGTCATCTTTGGAGGTGAGAAAAATCACCGGCAAATCGGACTTTTGTCTCAGGCGGCGCAGCAGCTCCATGCCGTCCATGCGCGGCATCTTGATGTCGAAGATGGCGAGATCGGCTGGATTTGTCTTGAGGCCGTCAAGCGCGCTGGCCCCGTCGGTATAGGACTGGACGCGATAGCCTTCCGCCTCGAGAGACAGAGAGACCGAGGTGAGAATGTTACGATCGTCGTCGACCAAAGCGATTGTCGGCATGAGGCTCCAACCTTAGAAAGCGCCGCCCCGGCGCGCTGCGGCTCGGCTCTCAACGCTCGCCCGAACAGATTGTGGCGGGACTTTAAGAGTGTTGAAGGCCGAAATGTGACGCTTTTTTCGCCTAGACAAGTTCGCTTGCGGGGACAAAGTTCCGCTCTCGGCGAAATTGCGACAAAATTGCAGGCCTTTCTTCCCGATCCGGCCCGCACGGAGAACCCGCCAAGCTGAACCGATTTTTTCAAATCGGCCATTGACTTACGTTAAAGCAATCGGCCCGGCTTGGCTAGCTAAAGTCGCGCCGCGTCGGAGGGACCGAAGATGGCGCCCGAAGGGCTGACGACAATCGCGAGCCCACATGATCAGGCGACCACGATGGATCGACTGATCGCGGCCATCGCCGCCCGAGGCATGAGCGTAATCGCGCGAATCGATCACGCCGGAGCGGCGGCGAAGGCGGGGCTCGCGCTTCGTCCGACGGAAGTCGTTATTTTCGGCAACCCGAAGGCGGGCACGGGGCTGATGCAAATGGCCCAGACCATGGGCATCGATTTGCCCCTTAAGGCCCTGATTTGGCAAGACGACGCCGGAACGATCCAGCTCTCCTACAATGATCCGCGCTGGCTGGCGCAACGCCACGGCCTGGGCGCTGCGGCGGATAAGACGCTCGCCGCCATGGCGGACGCTTTGGCGGCGCTCGCCAGGGAAGCGACCGGTTAGGCCTTTCATTTCCAGAAGCCGCCCGACAGCAAATTAGAATAAATATTATAGATATTATACAATTAAGGAGCCGGCCGCGTCCGATCCGGGCGCAACGCTAGGGAAGCCGCCATGGCCAAGGACGCTCAAGGTCTCCTCCTCGCCGGTTCGCCGGACTCGCTCGCCGCTTTCGACCAGGCCGTCGACGATTATTACGGCTGGAAGGGCGATCCGATCGGCGTGTTGCAAGGGGCGTTGGACCGCGATCCCGCCTTCAATCTCGGCGCAAGCGCCATCGCCTCGCTCTACGTCCTCAACGGTTTTCGCGGCGACAATCCGGCTGTGACGACGGCGCTCGCGGCGGCGGAGGCCTCGATCGGCGGCGCGACGTCGCGCGAGGAGCGCCATCTCGAGGCCGCCAAAGCCTGGGCCGCCGGCCAGATCGTCCGCGCGACAGATATCTGGGAGGATATTCTCGTTGATCACCCGGTCGATGCTTTGGCGCTGCGCTTTGCTCATGACAGCTACTTCTATCTCGGACATTCGCTGAGCATCCGCGATTCGGTGGCGCGCGCGCTGCCCTTCTGGGACGCCGCCAACCCCAACTACGGCTACGTGCTCGGCGCCTACGCCTTCGGCCTTGAAGAGGCCGGCGAATTGCGGCGCGCCGAAGAGGTCGGGCGCGCTGCGATCGCGCGAAACGCAGAGGACGCCTGGGCCGTCCATGCGGTCGCCCATGTGCTGGAGACGGAAAGCCGCCAGGGCGAGGGCATCGATTTCCTCAAGAATTCGCGCGCCGCCTGGAGCAAGGCTCATGCTCTTTCGATCCACAACGGCTGGCATCTTGCGCTGTACCTGATCGAAGAGGGCCGCTTCGACGAAGTCCTTGCCGATTACGACCGTTTCGTCGCGCCGAAGATCGCCGGCGATTCGCTCCTCGATCTCGTCGATTCTTCGGCCGCCCTGTGGCGGCTCGAACTCGCCGGCGCCGATGTCGGCGAGCGCTGGGCGCCGCTGGCCAACCAATGGCTCGCCCATATCGACGACCATGTTCTGGTCTTCAACGATTTGCATATCGCGCTCGCCGTCTCGCGCGCCAAGGACGGCGACGGCGTCCGGCGCCTGCGTCGTTCGCTCGACCATTATGAGCGCGACGGCGTCGGCGATAATCGCGACATTACGGTCGATGTCGGACGGCGCCTCGTCGAGGCCGCGCTCGCCTTCGCGGAAGGCGAATATAGACGCGCCATCGATCTCATTCTGCCGGTCCGATACAAGGTGATCCGGATCGGCGGCAGTCACGCCCAGCGCGATCTCGTCACGCAGACGCTGATCGCCGCCGCCGAACGCGCCGGCGAGACGAATCTCGCCAGGGCGCTGCTGGCCGAACGCCTCGCCATACGACCGACCGCGCGCACGAAAGAGGCCTTTGCGCGCGCCGGCGGTGTTACCGCGGGCCACTCCCTTCTCCCCGCGTAGCGGGGAGAAGGCGGCCAAAGCGCCGGATGAGGGCGGCGCGACGGCGTGAGGTACGAGCTTCGAGAGATTCCACCGGCACGGGCCGCCCTCCCAGCCGCTTCGCGGGGCGCGGCCTCGCGCCGATCGTTCACGGCGTCAGCGCGCAGGCCCTGATGCGATGCCCATCGGGGTCGAGCGCGACGAATGTGTAACCGAAGTCCATGGCGGTCGGCTCCTGCGCGATGGACAGGCCGCGCTTGCGCCAGTCGGCGTAAAGCGCGTCGACCGCTTCATTGCCGTCGAGCGAAAAGATGATCTCGGCGCCGCCCGGCTCGGCTGTCGGCTTCGGCTGCACGTCGCCCTCCCGCCAGAGGCCGAGCTTCAGGCCGTTGTCGAGCGCGAACACCGAGAAATTGGTCGAGGAGTCGACCGGCGGGCGGCCGAAGAGCTTCTCGTAGAAAGCGGCGCTGGCGAGAGGATTTTCAACATAGAGCAGGATGAAACTCGGGGCTTTCACAGCGATCTCCTTCGGCTTCGAACAACCGGCGTTTGAGCGCCGGTCTGTACTTGCCTAGACCCAGGGCCCGTCAATTTCCGTCAGCAGCGGCGATTTGTTCGGCGGCGCGCCACTCCTTGAGCAGCGCCGTGCGCCGGCGCGGATAGCGGGCGGCGGCGGTTTCGATGGCGGCGATGCGGTCGGTGCGGAAATGGCGGAAGGCGACGCGCGTCTCGCACCAGGCGACGACCACCCGCGTCTGATCGAAAAATGCAAGCGCAAAGGGCCAGATGACGCGCCGCGTCCGCCCGCCCGCCGCATCGACATAATCGATGGCGACCTTGCGCTCCAACCGGATGGCTTCGCGGATGACCGGCAAGGCGGGCTCCCCGGCCGCCGCGCCTCGGCCGCGAACGACGAGGAGCGTCGAAGAATCGAGAACGTCGGAGAGCTCCGGCGGCAGAACCGCGCCGATTTTGGCTTGGGCGTTGCGCGCAGCCTTGGCAAGGCGCGCATCCGCGCTCGCCAGCACCCATTGCGAGCCGAGCGCCAAGGCTTCGATCTCTTCGGGCGTGAACATCAACGGCGGCAGGGTGAAACCGGGCCTCAGGACATAGCCGAGCCCGGCTTCGCCGGCGATATCGGCGCCTTGCGCCTGCAGCGAAACAATATCGCGATAGAGGGTGCGCAGACTGACGCCGACCTCGTCGGCGAGCGCGGCGCCGGTCACCGGCCGGCGGTGTCGGCGCAGGATCTGGATGAGATCGATCAGGCGTTGCGCGCGAGACATCGACTGAGAATCGCACGGGGGAGGAGACGCGCCAAGGGGCGGAAGGCCCGCCGGAGAATTGCGGCGCAGCGGCCCTCATCCGACCGCTTCGCGGCTAGCTTCTCCGCAAGCGGGAGAGGGATCATCCGGCGTCTCCGCAAGTTTCCTCCAGCGCATATGACATACGCGGCGCGCCCCCCCTCCCGTTTACGGGAGAGGGTCGGGGCGAGGGTAAGCCGCGGCCTTGCGATCATTTCCCGTTCGTACCTTCCGCGACATAGATCGCGATCTTCGTATCGCCGTAGACGCGCTCTTCGGCGAGCCGAAGCCCGCCGGGCGCTTCGATCGTTGCGCGCGCCTTCTCCTCGACCACGACGATGGCCCCTGGAGCGAGCCAGCCGCCTTCGACAAGGGCGGCGAGCGCCGGCCCGGCGAGGTCCTCGCCATAGGGCGGATCGAGAAAGGCGAGCGAGTAAAGCGCCGACGCCTTGCCGAGGCGTGTCGCGTCCCAGCGCCAGATGCGCGTCGTCGCGGCAAGGCCGAACGCCTCGACATTGGCGCGCAAGAGAGCGCGCGCCTCCGCGCCCTCATCGACGAAAAGGGCGAATATGGCGCCCCTGGACAGCGCCTCGATTCCGAGCGCGCCTGAACCGGCGAAAAGGTCGATGACGCGCGCGCCGACGACCGGATCGCCATAGGCGTGGGCGAGAATGTCGAAGATCGATTCGCGCAAGCGCTCGGACGTCGGCCGGATCGCGCGCGAAGCCGGCGTTTTGAGGATGCGGCCGCCGAGGCGCCCGCCAACGACGCGCACCGCTAGCCGCGCCTCGGCGGACGCGGGCCGCCGGGCCGCGGACCGCGATGCGGCGGCGCCCCGCGCGGGCCCTTGCGCTTGTCGCCCTGCGGGAATTCTTCACGCGATCGCCGTTGCGTCGGCGGGGAGCGCCGAGGGCCGCTGGCCTTGTCCCGGCTCTTGGGCTCCTGCGCCGGCTTGACGCGCTCGACGGCGATCTCCCGTCCTTTGCGATCGCTGGTCGCGCCGCGTTCGATGCGCCGGCGCGGCCCGCGCCCCGCGTCCTCGCGTTCGTCACGAAGCGCGGCGAAGTATTTCCGCTTGCGCTCGGGACGAGCCTCGCGACGCGGCGCGCCGTCGCGCTCTTCGAAACGGGAGCCCGCGGCGACGCGCCCGCCCCGATGATCATCGCGACGCGCGCCTGAGCGTTGGGGCGCATCTTTGCCCTCGCGCGACGGTCTCTCACGCTCGCTGACGCGACGCGGCTCGCGCGACGGTCTCTCGCGGTCGTTGACGCGACGCACCTCGCGCAACGGCGCATCGAAATCTGCGCCGGACTCGCGCGCCAGCCGCGGCCCGATTTGTTCGCGCAAGACCCGCGTCGGCGTTTCAGCCAGCCCGCCCTCCTCCAGTTCGCCGAGCTGGAACGGCCCGAAGGAGACGCGGATGAGACGATTGACCGTCAGGCCAAGATGTTCCAGCACGCGCTTGATCTCGCGGTTCTTGCCTTCGCGCAGACCCATCGTCAGCCAGACATTGGAGCCTTGGGCGCGATCGAGCTTTGCTTCAATGCCGGCATAGTCGACGCCGTCGATCGTGACGCCGTCGGCGAGCGGGTCGAGCGCGGCCTGATCGATGGCGCCATGGGCGCGAACGCGATAGCGGCGCAGCCAGCCGGTTGCCGGCAATTCGAGCACGCGGGCGAGGCCGCCGTCATTGGTGAGGAGCAGGAGGCCCTCGGTATTGATGTCGAGCCGCCCGACCGCGACGAGACGCGGCGCGCCCTCAGGCAGCGCCTCGAAAATCGTCCGCCGCCCTTCCGGATCGCGCGCCGTCGTCACCAGCCCGCGCGGCTTATGAAACAGGAAGAGCCGCGTGCGCTCGCGCCGCGCCAACGGCGCGCCGTCGACCCTGATGTCGTCGCTTTCGGTGACATTGAAGGCCGGGCTGGTCAGCGCCTGCCCATTGACGGAAACGCGGCCCGCCGCAATCCAGGCTTCCGCGTCTCGGCGCGAGCAGAGACCGGCGCGGGCCATGGCCTTGGCGATGCGCTCGCCGGGATGGCGTTTACCCGAAGGCGGTTTCGCCTTGCCGCCCGGCGTGTCTCGACCGCTCGCTCGTTGATCGCTCATCGCAGGCGTTTTACGGCAAATCCGCGGACTGGCAATGTTTGTGCGAGCGGCGCGCCTGGCGAGGAGGCGAGATGGGCTGTCGCGACCTCGGCTTGCGATCCGCCTGGACAGCCGTCGCAACCTGCCGTCGATCTCTTGCCAACCCATTTTTCCGAGCTGACGGGCTTGTCAAGGATGCG
>DASZFX010000508.1:0-6384 GCA_035939375.1 Roseiarcus sp. | reverse complement strand
GAGCGCGCCAATCGCATCTGGCAATTGCCGAAAAGCTATGTCGAGCTCGTCGAGCGCCGGCGGGCGCTCGAAGCCTGGACCGAACGACGGCGCCTTTCACGCACGATTATTGGGAAGAGGTCTTTCTGGTCTCCGGCGATCTTATGGTCGGCGATCCAAGACGCGAGGATTTTGTGCAAAGCTTTGGGCCGCATACCTATGCTTGTCGACCGCCCGGCGTCCCTCACGGTCCTTTCAGATCGAAGACCGGGTGCTTGCTCCTCGAGTTTCACTACTACGACTAGCGCGCCTCGCGTCTGGTTCGCTCACAATGCGATCCCTCGCAACCGCAGCGCATTTGCGATGACGCTGACCGACGACAGGGCCATGGCCGCGGCGGCGACGATCGGGGAGAGCGTTATTCCCCAGATTGGATAGAGAGCGCCGGCCGCGATCGGCACGCCGAGCGCATTGTAGATGAAGGCGAAGAAAAGGTTCTGGCGGATGTTGCGCATCGTCGCCTGCGACAGAAGCCGCGCGGCGACGAGGCGCCGAAGGTCGCCGCCGAGCAGCGTCACGCCGGCGCTTTCGATGGCGACGTCGGCGCCGGCGCCCATTGCTATGCCGACATCGGCTGCGGCGAGGGCCGGCGCGTCGTTGACGCCGTCGCCGGCCATGGCGACGACGCGGCCTTGCTGGCGCAAACGAGCGACCGCGACGGCCTTGTCCTCAGGCGTCAGCTCCGCCTCAGCCTCGGCGAGGCCAAGCTTTTCGGCGATGGCGCGGGCGGTGGCGGCGCTGTCGCCCGTCAGCATGATGACGCGAAGGCCCAAGGCGCGGAGCGCTGCAAGCGCTTCCGGCGTCGTCGCCTTGATCGGATCGGCGACGGCGATAAAGCCTGCCGCCGCGACATCGATCGCGACGAAAACAAGGGTCGCGCCTCCGGAGCGGTACGATGCGGCCTCGTTGACGAGCCCCGTGAGGTCGACGCCGCGTTCGCGCAAGAAACGCTCGGCGCCAAGCGCGATCCTTCGGCCGTCGATCTTGCCGGTGAGGCCCTTGCCGGCGGGCGCGTCGAACTCCGTCGCTTCGCCGAGCTGCAGCCCGCGCTCTTGCGCGGCCCTCACGATCGCGGCGGCGAGCGGATGGCCGCTCGAACGTTCGAGGCTCGCCGCAAGGCGCAGCAGCTCGCCTTCGCCGACGCCGGCGGCAGTCCGGACCGCCACGACGCTTGGCTTGCCTTCGGTCAGCGTGCCGGTCTTGTCGAGCGCCAGCGTATCGACGGCTTGCAACCGCTCGAGCGCTTCGGCGTTCTTGATGAGCAGGCCTTCGCGCGCGCCGCGCCCGATTCCGACCATGATCGACATCGGCGTCGCCAGGCCAAGCGCGCAGGGGCAGGCTATGATGAGAACGCTGACCGCGGCGACAAGACCATAGGCGAAGCGCGGCGCCGGTCCGAATATCGCCCAGGCGGCGAAGCTGGCGATGGCGACGGCGATCACCAAGGGGACGAACCAGCCGGCGACGTGATCGGCAAGGCGCTGGATCGGCGCGCGGCTACGCTGCGCCGAGGCGACCATCGCGACGATCCGGGCAAGCATCGTATCGGCGCCGATCCTTTCGGCGCGCATGATGAAGGCGCCGTCGCCGTTGATTGCGCCGCCGATGACCTTGTCGCCGGCTTTTTTGGCGACCGGCGCGGACTCGCCGGTCAGCAGCGATTCATCGAGCGTGCTCGCGCCTTCGAGGATCAATCCGTCGACCGGCGCCTTCTCTCCGGGCCGCACCCTCAGGCGATCGCCGACGCTCAAGGTTTCGACGGGCGCCTCTTCTTCGCCGCCGTCGGGGCGAAGGCGGCGCGCCGTCTTTGGCGCGAGGTCGATGAGGGCGCGGATCGCCGCCCCGGTGCGCGCGCGGGCGCCAAGTTCGAGAACCTGCCCGAGGAGGACGAGCGTCGTGATGACCGCCGCGGCCTCGAAATAGACCGGCGCCGCGCCATGGGCGTCGCGAAAGCTCGACGGGAAGAGGGCGGGGGTGAGGATCGCGACGACGCTCGTCAAGAACGCGACGCCGGCGCCAAGCGCGATGAGCGTGAACATATTCAGATTGCGGCTGACGATCGATGCCCAGGCGCGGGCGAAGAACGGCGCGCCCGCCCAGAGCACGACCGGCGCCGAGAGGCTGAGTTCGATCCAGTCTCTGACGCTCGGCGTGATGAGTTGGTGAAGACCGAGCAAATCGAGAGCATGCGCGCCCATGTCGATGAGCACCAGCGGCGCGGTCAGCACCAGCGCGATCCAGAAGCGCCGCGTCATGTCTTCGCGTTCGCCGTCCGGTTCGTCGGTCGCGGTCGGGACTTCCGGCTCCAAAGCCATGCCGCAGATCGGGCAGGCGCCCGGACGGTCCCGACGAATTTGCGGATGCATCGGGCAGACATAGACGGCGCCGGCGCGCGCCGGGCTCTGCGGGCGCGGCGCCTCGGCGAGATGGCGGGCGGGATCGGCGAGGAATTTTTCGCGGCAGCCGGCGCTGCAGAAGAAGTAGCGCTCTCCGTCATGCTCCGCCGAATATTTGGCCGTCGCCGGATCGACGCTCATGCCACAGACGGGGTCCTTGGCGAGCGCGTCCGTGTTCGAAGGATCGCGGCCGGCGTGGACATGGCCGGGGTGGGCGGCGTGCTTCATCGATTTTTTCGCCATTGATTGTTTTCGAAGGGGACGCTACACCTTCCCATGATGGGAAGGTCAATGGGCGTTTTGCGATGAATATCGGGGCGGCGGCCGAGGCGTCCGGGGTCAGCGCGAAGATGATCCGTTATTACGAAGAAATCGGCCTGATGAAGGCCGCGCGCCGCGCGAATGGCTATCGCGATTATGGGACGAGAGAAATCCACGAATTGCGCTTCATCGGACGGGCGCGCTCGCTCGGCTTCTCCATGGAGGAGATCGCCGCGCTCGTTTCGCTTTGGCGCGATTCCGGCCGGCCGAGCCGGGAGGTCCGGCGCATCGCCGCCGAACATCTGGCGCAGCTGGAAATTCGCGCTGCCGAAATTCAGTCGATGACCCAGGCTTTGCGCGGCATGGTGCGCGCCTGCCACGGCGACGACCGGCCGGACTGTCCGATTCTCGATGATCTCTCTCAGTCGGCGCGGCGCAAGGCGGCGCTCAAGTCAGCGCAATGAGCGCGACGCTGATCGCTCCGGCCGCCCAGCAATAATAGGCGAAGGGGTTCAGCGCCTCGAATTCGTGGCGGCTGAAATAGTGCATCAGAAAGGCGGTGGAGAGGTACGCGACCACCCCGGCGACGACGCCGGAGATCAGCGCCGCGCCGCCGAGCGTCGCGCCCTGCTTCAAGAGCGCCGGCGCCTCATGGACCGTCGCGCCGAGCATGATCGGCGGCGCCATCAGGAAGGAGAAGCGCGCCGATTCCTTGTGCTGCAGGCCGGCGACCACGCCGCCGACGATCGTCGCGCCCGAGCGCGAAATGCCGGGGATCAGCGCGGCGCATTGGGCGACGCCGATCGCCAGCGCGCCTTTCCAATTGAGCTGATCGAGCACGCCGACCGATTTTCCGGCGATTTTGTCGCCGCCGAAAAGGATGAAGCCATTGACGACGAGGAAGATTGCAGCGGTCATCGGCGAGCCGAAGGCGTCGCCGAGAATTTTGCGCGCGACCGTTCCCACGATCACCGCCGGTATGGTCGCCAGAACGACGAAGAAGAAGATGCGGCGGTCCGCTGCCCCGCGCGGATTGGACGGGGTGACCAGCGCCAAAAGGAAGGATAGCCAGTCGCGCCAGAAATAGACCAGAAGCGCGATCGCCGTGCCAAGATGCATGACGACCAGATAGGGCAGGAAGTCCGGCGCCTTCTGGTCGATCGACCAGTGAAGCAGGCGCGGCAGCACGACGGCGTGGCCGAGGCTGCTGACGGGGAACAATTCGGTCACCCCCTGCAGTACGGCCATGACAATGGCTTGCAATGTCGTCACGAGAAAAGAGCCCCCTTAAAAAGCGGACCCGGCTCGGCGACGAACCAGGCCCATCCTGTCAAATTCATCGCGAACAACGTCGTACCGAAGAGAAGCCCGCGGCGCGCGCCCTCTCCCGCTTGCGGGACAGGGCAGGAGCGAGGGTAAGCCGCGACATCGACAAATTGTTAAGCCGACCTTTTCAGCAGACCGCGCGGCCGCACTTATGGACGCTGTCGATCTTATCCTTGAGCTGATCATAGCCGACGGCGCCGACGACGACGTCCTGCCCGATGACGAAGCTCGGCGTGCCGTTGATCTGCAGGGAATCGGCCATGTGCATCACTTCCTCGATGCCGGTTCGGACGTCGGGGCTCGCCATATCCTTGTTCAACTGGTCCATGTCGACGCCGAGATCCCTGGCCACGGCCAGGGCCTCGGCCTTGCCGACCGGTCCATGCGTGCTGAGCAGTTTCTGGTGGAACTGCCAGAATTTGTCGCCGGACAATTGATTGCGCACGGCGCTGGCGACGCGCGCCGCCTCGATTGAGCCTGGCCCAAGAACCGGGAAGTCCTTCAGCACGACCTTCAGATTGGGGTCTTCTTGCATGAGGCGGGCGATGTCGGGCAGCGCGCCTTTGCAATAGTGGCAGTTGTAGTCGAAGAACTCGACCAATGTCGCGCCGCCCATGGCGTTGCCGACCGTCGCTTGATAGGGCGAAGAGAAAAGAGCGCCGGCCTGATCGGCGACGACCTTTTGACGCGCCTCGGCCTCGGCCTGCTTTTCCTTCTTGTCCAGCGCTTCCATCGCCTCGCGCAGCACCTCGGGGTGAGCGACGAGATAGTCCTTCATGACGGCGCCGATCTCGTCCTTCTGAGCGGGGGTGAATTCATCGGCGCAAGCGGCGCCGATCCCGGCGAAGGCGAGGGCGGCCGGGACGGCGAAGGCGAGAAACCATTTCATGTTGACCTCTTTCGGCGCGCCGGTTCAGGCGGGGTTCAAACGATTTGGACTCTTCTTACGCGATTCAATACGGCGAGAATCTCGCCGGGCCAAGTCGCGGCCTGGTTCAAACCTTCGTGCGTCGCCGATCACTCGCCGACGAAGCTCGCCCGCGCCCGCTGCCACCAGCCGGACCGCTTCGGCCGCGACGGATCGGCCTCCTCGGCAGCCTCAGTCGCGCCCGGCGCAAGCGGCTCGCCCTCCGGCTGCGGCTCGCTCGCTTCGGCGGGACGCTCATGATTCTGGGAGGCTGCGGCTGGCGCCTGCGCCGGCTCGCGATCATTCGGCCGCTGCGCCTCGTCCGAAAATGTCGACAGCGGCGCTTCCGCGGGGAAATCCTGCGGGAGCGGATGGGGCGCCTCTTCAGCGGACGGCGGCGGCGCTTCGTCATGGCGGCGGGGCCTGTCGCGATCACGCCCGTCCCGCCGCCATCCCGAACGGCGTCCGCGATCGAAGCTCTCGCGACGGCTGTGCGAGTCGGCGCCTTCGCGCGGGCGAGCCGTTGGTTCGCCGCCGATCTCCGCGACCGCGGCCAGGCCCGCGTCGGTCGGCTGGGGCCCGTCAACGGCAACATCGCCGGCGTCGCGTCCGCCGCCCCGTCGCCTTCGCCGGCGACGCCGGCGACGTCCGCCTTCGCCGTCCTCGCGTTTTCCGCCGCCTTCGCCACGCGGCCTCTCGGCCTCCTCCTCGGCGCCCTCTGCCTCGTCCTCCTCTTGACCTTCGGCTTCGGTCTCTTCGCCTTCCTGCGCGACCTCGATGTCTTCGACCTCGTCTTCCGGCGCCGGCGGCTTGGCCTGGCGCGCTTCGGCATCGTCAAGTTTCACGCCGCTCGCGGGCTCGCCGCGATCGAGGACGTGGTAGGTCGCGCCGGCGAGAGACGCATCGGCGGAAACCATGATCGAGACGCCGAAGCGCCGTTCGAGATCGCGCAAATGCGCGCGCTTGTGGTTGAGAATATAGAGCGCGACTTCGCTGCGCGTGCGCACATTCATGTCATGCGTCGAACTCTTGATCAGCGCGTCTTCCAGCACCCGCAACACATGCAGCGCGATCGAAGCGGTCGAGCGGACGACCCCGGCGCCCATGCAATGCGGGCAAACGACGGTCGAGCCTTCGAGCACGCCGGTGCGGATGCGCTGGCGTGACATTTCGAGCAGGCCGAAATGCGAGATGCGCCCGACCTGGATTCGCGCGCGATCGTTCTTCAGCGCGTCCTTCATGCGCCGCTCGACCGCGCGGTTGTTGCGCCCCTCCTCCATGTCGATGAAGTCGACGACGATGAGGCCGGCAAGATCGCGTAAGCGCAACTGGCGAGCGACCTCGTCGGCCGCTTCGAGGTTGGTGCGCAGGGCCGTGTCCTCGATATTGTGCTCGCGCGTCGAACGGCCCGAATTGACGTCGATTGCGACCAAGGCCTCGGTCTGATTGATGACG
>DASZFX010000507.1:0-2668 GCA_035939375.1 Roseiarcus sp. | reverse complement strand
TGCTCCGGCTCAAGTGCTCGCTCAAGAGCGGCCCGGGCAATCGATACGATGGCCCCTTCTGCGGGCACTCGACGTCGGAGCGCTTCTCCCGCCGCCAAAGCGCCACGATCTCTTCACCTTTCTTTACATTCGGCCTGATCGCCCGAAGCTTCGGCCGGTTAACATCCTTCGTGAGACGGCGTCTTCGGCCGTCGTGGACGGAGAATTTAAATGACAAGCATCGACAACGTCCCCTTGCCGCCCGCACCGCCTTTGCAAGCGCCAGGACCGCAGAATCGGAGGCCCGGCTTCTTTTCGTGGCCTGGCGCTCTCGTAATCATTGGCGCTCTCGCCTTCGGCATCGCGATCGGCGCCGGCGGCCTTGCTATCGCGGCTGGAATGGACCAATCCGGCTGGAATCACGGCTGGCGCTTGGCGTTCGTTCAGGGCGCCGTGTCGCGCGCCCTCGATTCTATCGGCGCCAGCTCGGCGCAAGAAGCCAAGGTGCATGACATTATTGCCGCGAAATTCGCCGAAATCGCGCCCGATCCCAAGCAGCACGAGGAGATGCGCAAGCAAGCGCTCGAGCTCTTGGCCGCACCGACCATCGATCGTAACGCGGTTGAGAAGCTGCGGGCCGACGCGGTCGCGAATTTTGACGCGAAATCCAAGCTGGTCGTCAGCGGCGTGCTCGACATCGCAGACCAGCTCACGCCCGCGCAGCGGACGGAACTCGCCGCTCGGCTCCACGAAATGGCGCAGCGCGGGCCGATCGGCCGGTGGGGAGGCTGGCGCCATCATCCGATGATGGACGACGGCGCAAACGGCGCTCCTGACAGCGCTCCCGACAAGGACTAAGAAGGGGCCGGGTTCGGCAGGTCATGGCGGAGCGGCTTCTTATCATTGACGATGATGCGAGGCTGGCCGCCATGGTGTCGGATTATCTGACTGCGGCCGGCTTCGTCGTCGAACACCGCGTGACCGGCCGCGAAGGTCTGGCCGCCCTCGAGGGGGCGGCCTTCGACGCCATCATTCTCGACGTGATGCTGCCGGACATCGACGGGTTCGAAGTCTGCCGCGCGGTCCGAACGCGCGGGCAAACGCCGATCTTGATGCTTACCGCGCGCGGCGAAGAACTGGACCGGATCGTCGGACTGGAGATCGGCGCCGACGATTATCTGCCGAAACCCTTCAGTCCGCGCGAGCTCCAGGCCCGGATCCGCGCCATTCTGCGGCGCGCCCGCGTTGCAGTCCAAGCCCAGCCCAAAAGCCAGCGCTTCGGCCGTCTCCAGATCGACCCGGAATCACGCATCGTCCGCATCGACGGCGAAGAAAGGGCGCTTACGAGTTACCAGTTCGATCTGCTCGCCGCCCTGGCCGACAATGCGGGCCGGGTGCTCAACCGCGAGCGGCTGATGGACCTTGTCAAGGGCGAGGAGTTGGAGGCCTTCGACCGCTCGATCGATGTTCATATCTCGCGCATCCGCTCGGCGATCGAGGATGATCCGAAGCATCCGCGCCGGATCATTACCGTACGCGGCGCGGGCTATGTCTTCGCAAGGAAACAGGATGGGGAGACGTGATCTTCCCCCGCCGTCTGTTCTGGAAAGTCTATCTGACGCTGCTGTCGAGCCTCGTCGCCGTCGCTTTTTTGATGGGCGCATTCTGGTGGCTGATCGGCGAAAATCCTCACGCGCGCTGGAGTCCAATCCACCTCCGCCTAAACGACGGGATGTTGCCGCAGCGCGATGAACCGCCCGGCGCGCTCGCCGACTCTGTCAAGCGGTTGAGCGAAGATATCGGCGCCGACGTCTCGCTCTACGACGCGCAGGGGACGCTCATCGCATCGCGCGGCGCGCCGATAAGGCTCGCCGCGAGCGAAGGCTATCGCAGTGGCATGCTGCCGCCAATCCTGCGCATCGATCTTGCCGACGGTCGCGCCGTGCTGGCCCGGCTGCGACCGCCATGGCTCAGACCGCGGCTGCGAATCCTCTCGATCGTACTGATCGTCGTTGGCGGCGTTGGGCTCGCCGCCTTTCCCATTGCGGCTCGGTTGACGCGGCGGCTCGAAGGGCTGCGCTCCGGCGTCGAGAAATGGGGCGCAGGCGCGCTTTCGCTGCGCGTCGACGTTGCCGGCGAGGACGAGGTTGCGGTCGTCGCCGGCGCTTTCAATGACGCCGCCGCGCGAGTCGAGGCGCTGCTGACGTCGCAAAAGGCACTGCTCGCCAACGCCAGCCACGAATTGCGTTCGCCGTTGACGCGGCTTCGCATGGCCATCGAACTCTGGCTCGATCATCCAGCGACCGAAATCCATACGGAGATCGTCCGAAGTCTCGCCGAAATCGACCAACTGGTCGCGGAGATTTTGCTTGCGAGCCGGCTTGATCATGCGGGCCCGGACATCGAGCGGGCCACGACTGTCGATCTTCTCGGGCTGGCGGCGGAGGAGGCGGCGGCCTTCGAGGCGTGCGTCGCTGGCATACCGGTCGGCGCGACCCCGGTCGAGGTCAAGGGCGACGCGACGCTGCTTCGACGCCTCATCCGCAACCTCCTGGAGAACGCCGCCAAACATGGACGCCCACCGATTCGCATCGCGGTGATGAAGCTCAAGAATAGCGCACGGATCGTCGTCTCCGATCACGGCGATGGAATCGCCGCGTCGGAGCGCGAGCGGGTGTTCGAACCGTTC
>DASZFX010000506.1:0-9167 GCA_035939375.1 Roseiarcus sp. | reverse complement strand
CCTCGGCCTGGGTCACCGCCAACGCCGGCTCAGGCAAGACCCACGTGCTGGTTCAGCGCGTGTTGCGGCTTTTGCTCGATGGCGCGCCGCCCTCGCGCATTCTTTCTTTGACCTTCACCAAAAGCGCAGCGGCGAATATGGCCAGCCGCGTCTTCAAGACATTGGCGCTGTGGACGAGCATCAACGACCAGGCGCTCAAAAAGGCGATCATGGACGCTGGCGCGCCGGCGCCGGACTTCAGCCGTCTCGCCCTCGCCCGCCGGCTCTTCGCGCGCACGATCGAGTCGCCCGGCGGCCTCAAAATCGAGACGATCCACGGCTTCTGCGGCCGACTTTTGCGAATGTTTCCCTTTGAAGCCAATGTCGCGGCGGGCTTTCGCGTCGTCGAGGAACGCGAGAGCCGGCAATTATTCGATGAGGCGCGGATGAGGGCGCTGGTCTCGCTTGCCCGCGACGGGGCGGCGGCCGCGGCATTACGGACACTGGGGAGCGAAGCGGGCGGCGACGGGCTCGACGCCTTGCTCGGCCAGGCGCTTGGGCTTCGCGCGACAATCAACGAGGCGATCGATCATTGCGGCGACGTCGCCGAATATGGCGAGGCCTTGCGCGCGCGGCTCGGCCTTGCGCCCGGCGAGGATGTCGGGGCGATCGAAGCATCGATCCTTGCCGGTCTCGGCGACCGCGACGCCAGGCTTCGGATCGCAACGCAGCTCGACGAAGGATCGGTGACCGATCAGGAGCGGGCGGCGCGCTTGCGGGACGCGATGCAGGCGAGCGAGCGAGCAAAGGCCATCGAAATCTATCTCTCCATCTTTTTCACTCAGGAGGGCAAGCCGCGCGGCGCCCGCGTCATCACCAAGGGCCTGGCGAAGAAATATCCGTTTCTGGAAGACCAGCTTCGGGGTGAAGAGGGCCGCCTCATCGGCCTGCGGGAAAAACTCAACGCCGCTCGCGCGGGCGCCCGCAGCGTCGCCCTGGTCAGCGTCGCCGAGCGCATCCTTGCCGCCTATGCGCAGATCAAAGCCGAACGCGGCCTGCTCGATTTCGACGATCTGATCGAGCGCGCGACCGCCCTTCTCGCGCGGGCCGACGCGGCCTGGGTTCTCTACAAACTCGATTCCGGCATCGACCACATTCTCGTCGACGAAGCGCAGGACACGTCGCGCGATCAATGGGACATCCTCGCCAAACTCGCGGCGGAGTTCACCGCCGGCAAGGGCGCGCAGGAATACCCGCGCACCTTCTTCGCCGTAGGCGACGACAAGCAGTCGATCTTCTCCTTCCAGGGCGCGGCGCCCGAGATGTTCGCCGAGATGCGCCGCCGGCTTCACAAAGCGCACGGCGACGCCAACATGGCCTTCGATCCGGTGGCGCTCACTTTGTCCTATCGTTCGGCCAAGACCGTGCTCGACGCAGTCGACAGCGTCTTCGCCGTCGAGAACGCCTGGCGCGGCCTCACCGCCGACGACGAAGCGCCGCCGCCGCATGTGGCCTTTCGCAATTATTTGCCCGGCCTCGTCGAGGTCTGGCCGCCGATCGCCGGCGAGGAGGAGCCGTTGGACTCGGATTGGCGCCTGCCGCTTGACGCCTCCGGCGGAAATGAGCCGCCCGTGCTTCTGGCCCGCCGTATCGCCGGCGTCATCGCCGATTGGCTGCAGCCGTCCTCCCGCGAGCGCGTCCACGATCTTGCCGCGCCGCGCCCGATCCGGCCCGGCGATATCCTGATCCTGGTGCGCACCCGCAACGCATTTTTCGAGGCGATGATTCGCGCCCTGAAAGACGCCAATATCAAGACTTTGGGCGCCGATCGCCTGCTGCTCGCCGACCATATCGCCGTCATGGACCTTGTCGCGGCGGGCAAAGCGGCGCTGAGCGCGGACGACGATCTGGCGTTGGCGGCGGCGCTCAAATCGCCCCTTTTCGGCTTCGACGATGACGATCTCATCGCCCTCGCGCCGCGACGAAAGGGTTCGCTCGCCGACGCCCTCGCTGCGCATCGCTGCGAAAAGTACCAGGCGGCGGCGCAGCGGCTGACGGCCTGGCGCGAACGCGCCCGCGCGCTTTCGCCTTTTGATTTCTACGCCCGGCTCCTCGGCGAAGACGGCGGCAAGCGCCTGATGCTCGCCCGGCTCGGGCCGGAAGCGGGCGACGCCATCGAGGAATTCGTCTCCCAATCTTTATCGTTCGAACAGCGCCGCGCCCCCTCGCTCGTCGGCTTCCTGGCGGAATTCGAGGGCGCGGACGTTTCGATCAAGCGCGACATGGAGGAGAGCGGCGAGGCGGTCCGGGTGATGACTGTCCATGCCGCCAAAGGCCTGGAGGCGCCAATCGTCTTTCTGCCCGACACCTGCTCGGGGCCCGGCGGACGCGACGAGGCCGGGTTGCTCGAAATCTCCGGGGCCGACGAGCGCGAGCCGCCCTTTGTCGTCTGGTCGTCGCGTAAGGCGACGGATCCGGAGGCAATCGCCGGAGCGCGTGATGAAAAGCGTGAGAGCGCGCGGGGCGAGCATCGCCGTTTGCTCTATGTCGCGATGACCCGCGCCGCCGAACGGCTCATCATCGCCGGCTATCACGGCGTCAGAGGCGCGGCTGAGGATTGCTGGCGCGACATGATCCTTGCCGGCCTTGGCGGCTCGCTCATCGAGGCGCCCGCGCCCTGGAGCGCCTGGGAGACGATCTGGCGACTTGGCGAGGGCGCGCGCAGCGACGGGCCCGCCGCATCGCATCAGTCCAAGATGGAGCCGCCCGCGCCGCTCTGGCTGGCTGAGCGGGTCGGCGCGGAGCCGGCGCCGCTCTCAGTGAGCGGAACGCCGTCGCGCTCCGCGCTTGCCGGCCCTCGAAAGGCGCAGAACAGCGGCAGGTTGGAAGCCGGACGTCTTGCCCATGCCTTGCTGCAATATCTGCCTAACCTCGCGAATCATCGGCGTCGCGAAGCCGGACGACGCTATCTCGCCAGCAGAAGCGTGGCCGTCGATGAGGAGGAGCAGGAGGCGATCCTCGCCCGGGCGCTCGCCGTCCTCGATGATCCGAACCTCGCCGGATTGTTCGGACCTGATTCGCGCGCCGAAGTGACGATCGCCGCGGCGTTTCCGCGGGAGGGAGCTTCGCCCACGCCTTTCGTCGGCAGAATCGATCGTCTTGCAATCCTTGCCGACCAGATCGTCCTTGCCGATTTCAAGAGCGGCGCGCCGCGTTACGGGCTTGAAACGCCAAGCGATTATCTCGCGCAGCTCGCCGTTTATCGCGGCGCCGTGCTTCCACTTTATCCGGGTCGGCCGGTCCGCGCCTTCGTGGTTTGGCTCGAAGCTCCGGCGGCGGTCGAAATCCCGCCCGAGGCGCTTGACGCGGCCCTTGCCGCACGGCTGGCCTTGACGAACGAAAATAATATGTAATATCAGCCTCTTGCGAGACGGCCGCTGCTCTCGAGAAAAATTTTTGCAAGGCCGGAACTTTTGTTCGCTTTTCCCGCAAATCGCCTTGGCGTTGCGCGGGCCTCGCCTTGAAGAGGACGTAATTTCAAAGGATTGCTAAGGCGATGATGAGTAGAGTTGCGCGATTGCATGCGCCTTTGCGAGCCTGTTTTTGCTCCATCGCGCAGGCGCAAAGGGGAGCGCGGCGAGCCCCACTCAGCGGGAAAGGGCGCGGTCGCGCACGTCTTGCGTTGGGGTGCTTGCTGGCGTTGACTTTGCCTGCCTTCGCCGAGGACGCGCCGCAACCCGACAAATCGGGCGAAGACGCTCAGACGTCGGCGTCGGCGCACGTGGCGGCGCCGCACGGCATGGTGCGCTATCCAAAGCCAATCTTGCACAATGGCAGGATGATTCTTTGGCATGGCGCCTGGCGCGGCGGTCACGGCAGGATGGTCGGTCATCCCCGGCCCGGCCGCGTCGCCGTCGCAGCCCAGCCGTCAGCCCAGGTTCCCGATACGACCCTTGCAGCCAAGACGACGGGTCCGCGGGTCTTGTCGATCCTTGCCGATAGCGCCGATCCGACGGCGATGCGCCTGGCGGGCGAACTCGCCGGCCTGATGAGCAGCGACGACGCGGACGTCAAGGCGATTGCGGGCGTCGCCTCGCGGGCGGCGATCGCCAAGGCGATCGGCGCGGATTCGGCGGATTTCGCGCTGCTGCCTCTCGACGCGGTTGCCGATCCCGTTCAAGGCGGCGCCGATTGGCGCCCGCGCGCGCCCTATATCGCGCGGCTTCACAACGAAGAGATCGAGTTGATTGCGCCGCGATCGATCGCCGACATTCGGCAATTGGCCGGCCGCAAGGTGAATGTCGGTCCCGCCGACGGCGCGGCGGCCGCGAGCGCCAACCTGATCTTCTCCCGACTGAATATCTCGGCGAGTTGGACCAATCTTGCTTTGACTGAAGCGCTTGAACGCTTGAAGGACGGCAAGATCGACGCTGTACTCGTCGTCGGCGGCAGGGATTCCGAGGTTCTCGCGAATTTCGGGGACGACGGCCGGTTCCACCTCGCCGCCATTCCCTACGCGCCGGCTCTGCGGCCCTATTACGCACCCGAGCGCGCCACGGCGACGAATTGGCCGAAACTGGTCGCCGCCGACGAGAAGGTCGAGACGCTGTCGGCGCCGATGGCGCTCGTCGCGATCGACGGCGCGAATCCTGAGCGGGCCGGACGCCTGGCGCCGGCGGCCGACAGGTTCCTGGCGCATTTCGACCAATTGCTCGACGACGCCAAGGACGCAGGCTGGCGGGAGGTCAATCTCGCGGCGCGTATCGAGCAATTGCCGCGCTTCGGCGCGGCGCAGGCTTGGCTCGATCAGAACAAGAGCGAGGCAAACGCCGATCTTGACGCCTTTCGGGAAATGGCGCGCGCAGCCGACGCGGAAAGCGGCGGCCCGAGCGGCGCCGATTCCGATCGGCTGTACCAAAGTCTGATGCATTTAAGCGGCGCGGGGCGATGATCGGGAGTTCGGGGATGTCCCACTTGATCAGGATCGGCGCGGGCGTCGGCGCGACAGCGCTTGCCGTAGCGCTTGGCTTCGCTTTTTGGCCGCAGTTGGACCGGTCGCTCGCCAGCGGCCGCGTCGCGGTAGAAAAGCCCATCTTCGTCACGCCGGCGACGCCGGTCAAATCGGCGGCTGCGGCTGCGCCAACGCCGGCCGCGGCGCCACAAGCCGCCGCGTCACAACAGACGCTTGTCGCAGCAACCACTGCCGCCCCCGCGCCTGCCCAAGGCGGCGATGCGGCTTTGACGAAACTCGCGATGGCGCTACGCGCCAACACGCAAACGGGGCAATCGGCCACGGCGCCCGAACTCGCCGCGACGCGCAGCCTGACCATCGCGTCATCCAGCACGCCGCCGGTTAGCGAAGCGGCGCGACGTCTCTGCGCCCAGGGCCTTGTCGCTTTGGCGCAAGGCTATATTGCAAGCGCCCGCGCCTATCTGCAGCGCGCAGCGGAGGCGGGCGACGCGCGAGCGCTGCTCGCGCTTGGCGAAACCTATGATCCGGTGACGCTTGCCCGCATCGGCGCGCGCGGCATCAAGGGCGATGCGGCCCGCGCCCGCGATTACTATTCGCAGGCTCTCGCCGCCGGCCTCAGCGACGCGCGCGAACACATGGCGGCGGTCGCCTCGCCCTGAAGTCGCAAGGACTGCCCGGCCTCTCGGCTGGTTGCACTTTGATATCGCGTAGGGGCCGACGACGCCCGGCGCGTCGGCGAAAGCTGGTCATTGTCCGACCCTCGCCAACACATCGCGCAAGGGCTGGCTGGTCCAGGCGTAATTGACGAAATCGTCATGAACGGCGTCGCCCGCGTCGATGAAAGCGACGACGCCGGGACGCAGGCTGTCCGGTATCCTGTTCTCGACCCGAACCCCCGCGGCGATCAGCCTGGCTTTAAGCGCCTCGTTTTGCTCGCGCGAGGACTTCGAATAGGCGCTGACGAAAAAGGCGCGCCCGCGCGAACGCTCGATCCATTGGGCGAATTTGTCTTCTTCGCCATAAAGCGCATCGAGCAGCACGACGCCGCGCACGCGATAGTCCGCGCCGCCGACCGCGAGCGAATAGGCAGCGGGCAGATAGCCGCCGCTATAGGCGACGATGACGACCGGCAAGCGGCGGAACTCGCCGGACGAGCCGCCGTAGAGCGTCGCCAGCCGCTGATCGGCTTCGTTCAGGAAGGCCGCCAACTGGCCAGGTTGCCAGAAGCGGCCGGCGCTTGAATCAAACGCATTGACCGCCATTTGCGGCGCGATCAACACGCTGTTCGAGCCCGATTGCGCAACCTGCTGCGGCGTCTGCTGCCGGTCGACGACGTCGCGCGCCAGCGTCGCCTGATTGCCGTGGAAATAGAGAATGAGGCCGCCGCCGCGACGCGCGTCAAAATCGGCGCCGGCGGCGATGAGGACATGGCGGTCGTTGTAGGTTTCGTCCTCCCAATAGACGCCGCCGCGCGGCGAAGAGTGACCCAGCCGGCCATTCTCATTTACGTTGAGGAAGGGGCGACCCTCTTCCGGAATCGAGCCGTGATAAGGAAACGCGGAGTTCTGAAATTCGGCATAGGCGATATTGACGCCGCCGGATTGCGAGAATCCCGAGCCCGAGGACGGCGCTTCCGCTTGCTTCCCGCTTGGGGCGCCCGCGCAGCCGGCCATGATTAAAGCGAGGGCCAGGAGCCAGGCGCGCCGACGCGCCAACGCGACAAGGCCGAATACGACGCGCCCTTCATCGTTCATACGCCCCTACTCCGGATTTTTTTATCCGACTATGCGAGCCTTTGTTGAGGCCTCATCGATATTACCCCGAAGAAGGCCGGCAAGGCCAGAAAGTATGCGCAACCCGCGATCTCGATCACGGCCCCGAGCCCGAAATTGGTGGCGATGACCGGCGCGGCCGCAGCGCCGATCACCGAGAAGCAGCCGTTCACGCCCCAGGCCCAGATGAACATGTGATCCTTGCCGAGCCGGCCGAGCGTCGTCATCGCGATCGGCATCGGGAAACCCATCAGGAAAGCCGGCGGCGCGATGAAGAGGAAAGAGAGCATAAGACGCGCGCCATAGGGCAGCGCGCCGATCGCGTCGAGCGCATTGTTCAGGAACAGGGCGTAAAAGATGAGCAGCGCGCCGATCGCAAGGAAGATGGGCGGCATCGCGATTCGCATGCGCGGCAGAATGCGCTCCGAGGTCAGGCTGCCAAGACCCGAAAAGACCAGCATGCCGGTGATCAGCACCGAAGCGGAGACCGTGGCGTTGCCGAGCGCCATGACGAAATGGGCGATGAGCCCGACCTCGACCATGATGTAGCCGGCGCCGAGGCAGGAAAAATAGACGATCGTCAAGAACTTGCCGGGCGATTTCGAGAAGATCGCGCGCCAGCCCCAGGCGACCGGGATGGCGAGGAGGAAAGTGGCCGTCGCGCAAGCGACGCCGAGCGTCGCCCAGATCAGAAGGTAGCCCCATTCGTCCTGCAACAGTTCGAGTCGGTCGAGAACGCGCGGCAGGTCGCGGGTCTTCACATAGGCGGCGAAATAGGGCGTATCATTGGTGAGCGCGCCGGCGCCGAAGACGTAGCGCTTGGCGATCTGCGGCCATTCGCCGTTGATGAGGCTGCTCCAGGCGAGCCGACCCATGACGGTCGCCGGCACGACGCCATTATCGCCGCCGCCGGCTTGGTCGCTGGGCGCCGTCGGATCGGCGGGGCCGTTCGGATCGTCCCCTGCCGCGTCGGCCGCGGCGACCGGCGCCGGCGGGCCGCCCGCTGCGCCCGAAAAAATCTGCGCGATGTAACCGCTCAGCGTGCGATCCGTCTGCGTCCCGTCGTAGAAGAGGCCCGGCGAGTAGATTTCGTCGAACGACATCTGATGCGTATGGGCGCGGAGCTTGGCGATCTCGTCGTCGGTGAAGCCGCCGTGTTTGTAAAGGACGGTCGCCGTCGAGAGATAGGACGAAACGACGAAGAACGAATCGGCGAGATGCGCAGGATCGACGCTTTTCGCCGCCGCCGCCATCGTCGCATAAAGCTTCAAGACCGACTTCGGCGGCTCCTCCTTGTTCCACAACGTCACCGAAAGCACGCCGCCGTCGGCCAGCGCGCGCATATAGGTCTCCATCGCCTCCTGCGTATAGGAGAATTTTTCCACGATGGCGAAGCCGCCCGGATTGGAAAGACCGGTCGAATCGGCGAGCGAGAGATCGACGATATCGAAGCGTTCATCCGTATGCGCGAGGAAGTGGCGCCCCTCGTAGTCGACGACCTTGTTGACGCGGTTTAAAATATCGCCGGTGAAATCCGTGAAGACCTTGTCATGGAAGGCGGCGAGCACGGCGCGATTGCCTTCGGCGACTGTAACGTTTTTCGCCCCCGAGCGCAGCGCCAGCGCCGTCGATATGCCGCCCCCGAATTGCGTGATGAAGACCTTGGGGTCCTTCTTGATCACATAAGGATAGTACATCGGCAGGAAACGGAAATAAGCCGTGTCCTTGTCGGGCAGATTGCGAATGACGCCGATCGGCCCGTCGCTGTCGATATACATGGCGAGATAGGCGTTGGCGGGCACGCTCGGCAGGTTGAACGCCGCATTGTCGGAAAGGCCCGGCGCAAAATGCAAGTAAGAGCTCGAATAGGCCTCGATATAGCCGAAGGGCGAGACGCTTTCGTAAACGCGCTTGGCGTCGGGAAATTTGCGGGCGTAGGCGACGCCCTTGTAGTCGTTGACCGCCAGGCGCGACAGCCCGAGCGCAGGCGCTGCGACAAAATGGCCGCCGAAGGCGAGCGCCGCCAAGGCGACGAAAGGCGCGAGCGCGCGTAAGCCGCCTGGACCCAGGCTCCAGGCGATCATCGACGCCAGCCACAAAGCCAGCGGCGCGGCGATCAGGTTTTCCGGCCTGAACAGATACATGGCGCCGAGGAACACCAGCCCGCACAGGCCCGAACCGGCGAGATCGGCGAAATAGACGCGCCCGAACGTGCGGTTGCTCTTCAAGAACACGCAGCCGAGAAAGACCGCGCCGGCGAGGAACGGCGTCAGATCGACGAGAAAAATTTGCAAGAGCCGCCATTTCTGCGCCGGGTCCGAGACGAGGAAGATGGCGTTGAAGCCGAGCGACTGAACATAGAGGTTGGCGACGACGGCGAGCGGGCCGAACAAAGCGAGGGCGACGCCGGCCGCCCCGCGCCAGTGGCGTTGGAACCAGTCTTT
>DASZFX010000505.1:0-2572 GCA_035939375.1 Roseiarcus sp. | reverse complement strand
GGCCGCAACCGGCTGCTCGAAGAGGGCGGGCGCGACGTCCATTGGCTCAAGGCGGTGGAGCGCGAGACGGCGGAGCTGGCGGTCGCGGTCGCCGCCGCGCGGGCCGAATGCGTCGCCCGGCTGAAGGCGATGATCGCAACGGAGCGCGACGACGATTCGCCCTTTCCCTGGGCCGATCTCGCGCTGGAGGGGGACGTCGAACGGCTCGTCGCCGAACATCCGGCGCTTGTCGCGGAAGAGAAGTACCGCGCGTTGCTGCGCGACAACCGCGGCCGGGACGGCGCGGCGGGGCGAACGTTGATCGGCCCGCATCTCGGCGATCTTCTCGTCTGGCACGGGCCCAAAGGCGCGCGCGCCGATGAAGCCTCGACCGGCGAACAGAAAGCCTTGCTGGTCGGCCTCGTCCTCGCTCACGCCCGGCTCGTCGGCGCGATGAGCGGCCTGGCGCCGCTCGCATTGATGGACGAAGTGGCGGCGCATTTCGACCCGAGGCGACGCCAGGCGCTTTTCGCCGCATTGGAGCGGATCGGCGGACAGGTCTTCCTGACCGGTGCGGACCCGGCGGCTTTCGCCGCGCTTGAAGGGCGCGCCGAGATGTTCGAGGTGACGCCGGGAAGGGTGACGCCCCGCGCCTAGAGGGGTCGGCCCCGGCAATGGAGGGCCGCCGCGATTGTCGCCCCAGACACCTGCCGAGGCGCCTCGCGGCCAATTGATAGGCTACCCCCGCCAAGAAGGTACGTGAGAGTGCGCATTGGTCGCAACGCCAAAATCTCATTGCTGGCATGGCCGCCATTTTGCGCGAGAAAAATTTGAACTCAAGGACGGCCCGGAGGGTCGCCGCCAGAGGCGGGGCGCGCTTCGCGCGCCTCCTTGACTTCAAATTTATCTCGCGCTTCGCTTGCGCCATGCAAACAATGAGCAAGTCCGATCAGTCGCCCGAAAGAAATGATCAGATGCGACGTAGGGAGAACCCCGATGGAGGAAAGAACGGATCATCGCGGCGTCGGACCGCTCGCCGCTCTGTTCCCGCATAAGCCGATCTTCGGCATGATTCACATGCCGGCGCTGCCGACGGCGCCGGCGAATGACATGACGATGGACCAACTGATCGCTTTCGCGCTTGCCGAGGCGAAAAAGCTCGAACGGGCGGGCCTTGACGCCGCGATCGTCGAGAATGTCGGCGATGCGCCCTTCTTTCGCGACGCGGTCCCGCCGGCGACCGTGGCGGCGATGGCGCTGATCGTCCGCGAAGTCAAACGCGCCACCCAGATGAAAATCGGGGTGAACATGCTGCGCAACGCATGGGAGGGCGCCCTGTCGGTCGCCTATATCGCGGGCGCGGATTTCATTCGCTGCAACGTGGTCATCGGCGCCTATGTCACCGACCAGGGAATCATCCAAGGCTGCGCCGCCGAATTGGCGCGATTGCGCGCTTCGCTCGATCGGCGCGTGCTCGTGTGCGGCGACGTACACGTCAAGCACGCCCATCCGCTTTACGACGTGCCGATCGACGATGCGGCGAAAGACTTGGCGGAGCGCGGCGGGGTCGACGCGGTGATCGTTTCAGGCGCGCGCAGCCCCGATCCTCCTGCCTTCGAGACCGTCAAGCTGGTCGCAAATTCGGTGAGACTGCCGGTCCTGATCGGCAGCGGCGTCGGAGTTGACAATGTCGTCGACTTCTACCGGATTTCGGGCGGCGTGATGCTGGGCGAGACGGATTTCAAAATCGGCGGCAAGTGGGGCGGGCCCAATAACGAAGACGCCTATGCGCGCGCGGTTTCAGCCTGCAGACAAAGCGAGCGCGCCACACAATCCGCCCGGTGACCGGAAGAGTTTGGCCTCGCCAAACCATGGCAAGCGCGGCCGGGCTGCGCCTACTGCGCCGCCGCGGCCGGCGTTGTCGGAAACGCCAGCTCCACCAGCGTGCCCTGTTCTTTGCCGCTCTTGATCGAGAATTGCGCGCGGTTGGCTTCGGCCAGCGCTTTGGTGAGCGGCAGGCCGAGGCCGGTGCCGTCGGTGCGCCGCGTCTCGCCGACCTGGCGGAAGGGTTCAAGCGCGGTGGCGATTTCGCCTTCGCTCATGCCGACGCCGGTGTCGCGCACCCGGATGACCGCCTTGCCGGAGTCATTCAGCGCGGTCGAGACGATGACCTGGCCGCCCGGCTCGTTGAACTTCACGGCGTTGGACATCAGGTTCAGCATGATTTGCCGCAGCGAACGCTCATCGGCGACGACGCGCGGCAGTTTCTCGGCGAGCGAAAGCCGCATGATGACGCGCTCGTTCGCCGCCTGCGGCTGCATCAGGGCCAGGCACTCCTGGATGACGAGATTGGCGTCGATCGGCGCAAACTGCAGGTCGGCCTTGCCGGCTTCAATCTTCGAAAGATCGAGCAAATCATTGACGAGGCTCATCACATGCCCGCCGGAGGCGTGGATGTCCTTGACATAGTCCTTGTACCGGTCGTTGCCGACCGGCCCAAAGCGCTCCTCCGTGATCACTTCGGCGAAACCGATGATGGCGTTGAGGGGGGTGCGGATTTCGTGGCTGATCTTGGCGAGAAATTCCGATTTCA
>DASZFX010000504.1:0-10613 GCA_035939375.1 Roseiarcus sp. | reverse complement strand
CGGCGTCGGGGCCTGCGCCCGACTGACGGCCCCGCCCTTAAGTCGTTGCGGATGCGGTCGAGTTCTGATGGAATTTGCTTGGCGACGCGAGGGGGTGAACGCCCTCCGGCCAGATCGGGAGAAGACAGATGAAAACCTTGACCGTATTGGCGGCGGGCCTCGCCGTCGCGGGGTTGCTCGCGACGACTGCCCTGGCGGCCGATAAACCGCTCTTTGTCTATGTCTCTCCCGGCCCGATCGGCGTCGATGAATTCCTGAAGCTCGGCAAAGTCGGCACGGAGCAAGCCGCCAAAGACCTCGGCGGCGAAGCCAAGACCTACGAGAGCACCGATCCGACGACGCAGCGCCAGAATCTGGAGGCCGCCGCCAAGGCCGGCGCGAAGATCGTGATCTCCATCGGCTTCGAGTTCAACGACATGCTGCCGGATGTGGCGACCGCCTATCCGAACACGAAGTTTCTGCATATCGACTCCTGCCCCTTCGATAAGATGAAGCCGAACATCTATTGTTCCGTGTTCCGCGAATATGAGGCGAGCTTCCTGACCGGCGCCGAGGCGGCGCTGACCACCAATACCGGCAAGGTCGGCGCGATCAGCGCGCTCGATATCCCGTTCCTGCATCGCTACACCGACGGCTTCATCGCAGGCGCCAAGCATGTAAAGCCGGACATCAAGATTTCGCCGACGCTCTGGGTCGGCGGCTCCAACCCGTTCCAGGACCCTGCGCGCGGACAACAGCGCGCCGCCGCCATGCTCGCGGACGGCGTCGACCGGCTGCTCGCCGCCGGCGCCGGCTCGAACGGCGGCATATTCAAGGCTGTGCAGGATGTTCCAGGTGCCAACGCCTTTGGCGTCGACGTCAACCAATGCCCGCAGGCGGCGGGCTCTGTCATGGACAATGTCGAGAAGAAGACCGACGTCGCGGTCGAACTCGCCGTCAAGGGCATCATGGCGGGAACGCAGCAGCCGATCACGGCGCTCGGCCTCAAAGAGAGCGGGATGGCGCTCACCGGTCTTTCCGACAGCGTGAAGGACTCCAAATGTACGATCGCCGAGTACCCTGACGTAATCGCCAAGATAAAGGCTCTACGGGACGAGATCGCCAGCGGCTCGCTCAAGATCGCCGATCCGATGACCGCGAAGTAGAGGGCGGTGTCGGTTCTCGAACTGGAGGCGGTCGGCGTCGTCAAGCGCTATGGCGCGCTCTTGGCCAACGATCACGTGGACCTTGCCGTCGAGCGCGGCGAGATCCACGCGGTCATGGGCGAAAACGGGGCCGGCAAATCGACACTGATGAGCATTCTCTACGGCCTTCAGCCGCCGGACGAGGGCCGCGTGCTGCTGCGCGGCGTCGAGGCCCATTTTCGCTCCGCACTCGACGCGATCGCAGCCGGCATGGGCATGGTCCATCAGGCGTTCAAATTGTTCAATTCGCTCACTGTCTGGGAGAACATCGTCTACGCCCGCGAGCCGCGCCGCGGCCTCTTCATCGATCGCGCCAAAGCGCGCAAAAGCGTCATGGATCTTGCTGCGCGTCACGGCCTGGGCGTCGATCCTGACGCCTCGGTCGGCAAATTGTCGGTCGGCGTGCGCCAGCGCATCGAAATCCTGAAGGCCCTTTATCGCGAGGCGCGGATCCTCATTTTGGACGAGCCGACCGCCGTGCTGACGCCGCAGGAGCGCGACGGCCTTTTCGACGTGATGCGCCATCTCGCCGCCGAAGGCCGGACGATCCTTTTCGTCACCCACAAGCTCAATGAGGTGATGGCGATCACCAATCGGGTCACGGTCCTGCGCGACGGACGCGTCGTCGACAGGATGAAGACCGGCGAGACGAGCGCCCGCGAAATCATCCGCGCGATGACGGGGCGCAGCGTTAGTCTCAAGATCGACAAGGGGCCCGCGCGAGCCGGCGCGCCGCTCATCGAGGCGGCCGATCTGACCGTCGCGGCGCCGGGCGGCAAACCGGCTGTCGACAAGGTCAGCTTCGCTGTCCGCGCTGGCGAAATCGTCGGCATAGCCGGCGTGGCGGGCAATGGTCAAAGTGAACTCGTCGAAGCGCTGGTCGGGCTCAGGACGCCCGACGCGGGAAGCGTGCGCATCGCCGGCCGCGAAGTGACCGATGCGAGCGTCGCTTCCCATCGCGCGGCGGGAATGGCCTATGTTCCCGAAGACCGCGCCTTGATCGGCTCGGCCTTGGCGGCGAGCGCGGCTGACAATCTCGCCATGGGCTTTCAGCGCGCCCCGCCGATCGCGCGCGGCGCATTGATCGATTCTGGCGCGATGATGGTGCGGGCCCGGTCGCTGATCGCCAAGTTCGGCGTGAAAATAGCAAGCGAAGATTCGCCAGTCGGCGCCCTCTCCGGCGGCAACCTTCAAAAAATAGTGGCGGCGCGCGAATTGTCGCGCGAGGCGTCCGTGCTCATCGCGGAACAGCCGACGCGCGGGCTCGACGTCGGCGCGACCGAGTTCATCCATGGCCAACTTGTCGCCGAACGCGACAAGGGCCGCGCCGTCTTGCTGGTCTCGGCGGAACTCAGCGAAATCCTCGCGCTGAGCGACCGCATCCTCGTCATGTACGAGGGGCGGATCCTCGCCGACGTGCCGCAGAGCCAGGCCAATGAAGAAACGCTCGGCCTGTTGATGGCCGGCCGCGCGCCGAGCCCCGCGTGAGCGCGCCGGACGCCAGAGGCGAAACGCCGCGACGGCTGATGCGGGCGCCGCCCGCCGCCACGGCGATCCTCTTTGCCGCGATCGTCGGCGGCGTCCTGGTCATCGCCTCCGGCGCCAATCCGTTGCAGGCCTACTATCAAATCCTTGTCGGCTCGCTTGGCCCAGGCGCCCTGCCCGACACTTTGAATTGGGCGACGCCGCTTGTCGGGATGGCTCTTGCGGCCGCCATTCCGCTGCGCGGCGGCATGATCAATCTCGGCGGCGACGGACAGATGGTGATCGGCGGGCTCACCGCCGCAACTGTCGCCTTGTACCTCCCGGCGCCGGGACCGGTCGCGGCGATTGCCGCGCTTATCGCCGCCGCGCTCGCCGCCGGCCTCTACGCGGCGCTCGCCGCCTGGGGCGAGACCCGGCACGGCGTTCCCATGCTTATTTCGAGCTTGTTGCTGAGCTATCCCGCGGTCGGCGTCTGCTCCTATATCGTGCGTTTTCCGTTGCGCGACACGGCGACCGGCCTTCCCCAGACGCGGATGATCCCGGAGGGCGCGCGCCTTCTCACGATCGCGGGACCGTTGAACATCGGCCTTCTCATCGTCATCGCTATTGCAGCGGCCGTGGTGTTCATCGATCGGCGCGCGATCGCCGGCTATGAATTGCGTCTGCGCGGCGTCAACAAGCGCTTTGCCGGCTACGGCGGCATAAGGCTCGACGCCCAGGCAATGCGGGCGATGTTTGCGAGCGGCGCGATCGCCGGCGTCGTGGGCGCGATCACTGTGCTCGGTTCGCAGTTTCGCTTCATCGACGAGGCGCTGCTGATCCCAGCCTATACGTGGTCCGGCCTGATGGCGGCGCTGCTCGCCAATGGCGAGCCGGTCGGCGCGATCATCGCCGGCCTGTTCTTCGCCGCCTTGCAAACCGGCGGCTTCGCCATGCAGCGCGAGACCTCGATCCCGCGCGTGCTGACGATCGTGCTCCAATCGATCGTGATCCTCTTTCTGGCGGTTCGTCATGGCCTTGGCAGGCGGAACGCATGAGCGACCTGATCACGCCCTTCCTCATCCAATCGGCGGTCCAGGCGATCACGCCGATCCTGCTCGCCTCGCTTGCCGGTTCCCTCTGCCAAAGGGCCGGCGTCTTCAACGTGGCGCTCGAAGGGCACATGCTGGTCGGCGCCTTCGCCGCGGTCGTCGGCAGCTACTTCACCCAGAGCGCGATGGGCGGCGTCGCGGCGGCGATCCTTGCCGCCATGATGTTCTCGCTGATCCTCGCCTATGGCGCGACGGTCTTTCGCGGCGACCAGGTCGTCATCGGCATCGGTATGAACCTGCTTGCTTCCGGCCTCACCGCCTATCTGCTGCGCGTTCTCTTCGGCGTCAGCGGCGTCTTCAGCGATCCGGCGGTCGTCAGCCTCGCCAGGATCCGTCTTCCGGGCTTGCAGAACATTCCGGTCATCGGCTGGGGCTTCGCGAGCCAGACTTACGTCACCTGGATCGCCTGGGCGCTGGTCGCGATCGTCAGCGTCGCCTTGTTCCGCACCCCGGTCGGGCTGCGCCTGCGCGGCGTCGGCGAGCAGCCGGACGCGGCCGAGACATTGGGCGTCGACGTGACCGCCTACCGTATCGTGACCGTCATCTTCGGCGGGGCGTTGACGGGCCTTGCCGGCGCGCAGCTTTCGCTTGGCGCGGTCAGCGTCTTTGCCGAGGACATGAGCGCCGGGCGCGGCTGGATCGCTGTCGTCGCGGTGATGCTCGGCCGCGCCAATCCGCTCTATGCGGCGGGCGCCTGCGTACTCTTTGGCCTCGCAGACGCCATGAGCATCCGCCTGCAAGGCGAGGGACTGCCCAACCAACTGACCGACATGTCGCCCTATCTCGTGACGATCGCCGCGTTGGCGATCAGCCACCGCAAGCGTCTTCGCGCGGCGGCGCCCCCGGCAGAGGTCGCCGCGGCCTCGCCAGGCGGCGCGGTCGAGCCGCAGCCCGATACGCGCTGAAGCGAACTTAAAGAAGGAGAACGCCGATGGCCGAACTCTGCCGAATGATCCTCGACGTCGACACCGGCGTCGACGACGCCATGGCCATTCTCTACGCGTTGAACCGGCCGCAAATCCGGCTCGAAGCGCTGACCACGACCTTCGGCAACACGGATATCGACACGGCGACCGCCAACACATTCCGCATTCTCGAACTCGCCGGGCGAAGCGACATTCCGGTCGCGCGCGGCCCCGGACGCTCGCTGCTAAAAGCTTTCGTCAAGGGCGCCGAACATGTTCACGGCCGCAATGGACTGGGCGATGTCGTCCTTCCCGAGCCCAAGGGCAAGGCCGTCGCTGAACATGCGAGCGATTTGATGATCCGCTTGGCGCGCGAAAACCCCGGCGAGATCACGCTCTGTCCCGTCGGGCCGATCACCAATGTGGCGATCGCTCTCGCCAAGGCGCCCGACGTCGCGAAGCTCTTCAAGGAGATCGTCGTGATGGGGGGCACGATTTTTCATCCCGGCATTCAGGGCATCCCGACCCCCATCGCGGACGCCAATTTCTGGAACGATCCAGAGGCGGCCGCGATCGTGCTCAGATCCGGAGCGAAGATCACGCTGGTCGGCATGGATGTCACGATGAAAGTGTTGCTGACCAAGCCGATGCGCGATCGGATCGCGCGCGAGGGCGGGCGCGTCGGCGAGACCATTATGAGAATCGCCGATTTCTACGTTCGCTCCTATGAGACGATGCATCCGGGCATCGCCGGCTGCGGGCTGCATGACCCGCTCGCCGTCGCGATCGCCGAAGACCCGACGCTTGGGACGATGGAGCGGATGTCCGTTGACATCGAACTCTGCGGCGCGCTGACGCGCGGAGCGACCATCGCGGATCGCCGGCGCAGCGCCGAGACGCGGCGCAACGCCGACGTCTGCCTGCAGGTCGCCGTCGAACGATTCTCGCAACGCTTCGTCGAGACGCTCAAGGGATTTCCGAAGTAGAGCGGCGGCTGACGCGGCGGCGAGCCGCTGGCGTCCAGCATAAGCGGCAATTTGCGGGACTGGGCTCTACGCGCTCGCAAAGCGCGAGCTTCGGACCAAAGCGGGCGTCGCGCCGCGATGAGAGCTCGCCAAGACGCCTTGTTTGCCGAAGAGACGCGCTCGCTCGGCTTCGCTAGATCTGAAGAACGGATATTTCGCTTCGACGCGATCTTTCACCGCGCGAAAGTCAAGACCCATGCAGACGATGCGACAGTTGACGTTCGGATATTCGCGTGGTTCCGACCAAGGCGTATAACCGAATACCCTTCGATAGTAGGCTCCATGCTCGGCGCGCATGGTGGCGATCACGTAGTCGGCGTCGAAATACTCCGCCGCCAGCCACGCCGGCCGCAATGCGATATAGGGCATTTCCGAATATCGTCGCGAAAACTCGAGCTTCGCCGCCAAACGGGTCGGATCGACGATTACTCGGCCTGCTCTCAAATGGGGCCCGATCTCGTCGGAGAAGGCGGACAGCGACGGAAGTGTCGCGGATTCGTCGGACCCGACGTGGATGCGAAACGTGCTCGCAAGTTCGCCGTCGATATAGGTCGTTGTAATCCATCCGTTCGCCGAACTGTCGTAGACTTCGTCACTAAGGCGGCCATGTAGATTACGCTCTATAAGCTGGTCGCGCGTGTATGCGTCGTACCGTAGCTTAAACGCCGCATCCCGCTCCACTTCGCTCTCGGCGATGCGGTGTTCGATACGTCCAAGCATTTTAAGGATACGGTCAGAATATCGTGATGGAAATTTAACGGCCTCAACACCCATCGTACTACCCACCTGCCTCGTTCGACAGAGTGAGGTTAACAAATGGTAAAGAAGAGTAAAGGAGTTCTAACCAAATTGGTTAATAGCCGCTCCGCGCGATAGCCCTACATTTTCCTGCTAGTGCACAATTTTGAACAACCCTTGTTCAAAAGAATTCATACGCAGACACAAGGAGATGTTTGCGCCGTCATTTCTTCTATCGCCACTCGCGCTCGCCGCTCGAAGGCCTCTTGGCGGCGCGCGTCTCTCTCGAAAGAGTATGGTTAAAATCCGTCGCGTACGCGACGGTCTAACGATTGCTCCTGGCGCCCCGCATGAGGACGTCCGAGATTCATCAAATAAGCTTCGAGCGAGGTCTAGGATACGCTTTCGACGTGGCGCTCGCGGCACGCGGCGAAGTCCGGCCTGTTGACGGCGAAGCTAATTCTCGAAGCCGCCATGCAGCCCAAAGGCCGCGGTCCCGTCAACAAGCGGCTCGAATTCGCATTGTTGCGCCGAGGGTGGGGTCGCCGACGTCGGCGCATCTTGTATGCGCCGCTGCATCGCCGCGAATGCATCGAGCGAGCGTTCGCCCGACGCGGCGCCGGTACGACGGCACCAAGCCAGGAATTGGGCGAGCGGCACGCAGACAAGCTTCGCGTCGACGCCGGCCATAACGAGTCCCATCTGAAAGCCCTCGCGACAATTCAGCCAGTCTTCATACTCGGCGTGAGCGCGCAAGTCGGGGATCGCGATCTGAGCTCGGCCAAACTCGTCTTCGGCAAGCAGTCCGATGACGGCTGTTTCGACATGCGTCCTAACGTCGAGAAGAATGTCGATTCGTGGCGCGAAGTCGATGACGTTCATGACAACACCGCGGTCGTCCATGTTAGCAACAACAGTTTTAGCGCGTATTTCTTACTTGGGCACGGAGAATCCCCCAATCCTCCAAAGAATTTATTAAGGCGGGGGGCACATATTCCAGCAATAGGCGCCTAGACACCGGGAGACTACGCTGTTCAAGCAATTCCGCGCCGGCCCGCGATTGCGTCAGAAATTACCCGATACGCTATATATCGGGTTTGTCGACAGCCTTTTGCCTGACACCAAGGGCCTCATTCTGTCCTGCGCCGCGACGACTGCGGCGGCTGTTGTCGCGGCGCTCGCCGCCAGCAGCGTCACGCTTTGGGTTTTCGCGGCGCTGATGCCGGTGGTCGGGGCAATTCGCGCCCATTTTATGCGCCGCCACGCGAACAATCGGCCGAGCGCCAACCTCGCCGTCGCCCGCAAACGGGAGATCAGCTACGTCATCGGCGCCGTCTCCTACATGGCGCTGCTGGCGTTTTGGACGCTCGCCGCTTTTTACGTGACCGACGACGGCTTCACACGATTCCTCACCGCGACGATAACCATCTCCTACGCCTTCGGCACCTGGACGCGCAGTTTTGCGATCGAGAGCGGAACCACGGCGCAAATCCTCGCCGCCTTCTTGCCCGTCAGCGCGGCGATGCTCGTCGCCGGCGGCTGGTACCCGACGATGATCGTGGTCGCGTTCATTCCGCTATTCATCTTCATCAAAGCTTCTTCAAAGCGTTTGCAGCATTCTTTCCTCGCCGAAGTCGGCGCAAGGGTCGAGAGCGCGATTCTGGCGACGCGGCTGGACACGGCGCTCAACAACATGTCTCACGGCCTGTGCATGATAGATCGCGACGGCAAGATGATCGTCGCCAATGAGCAGGTCTTGCGGATCTTCAACCTTCGCGCCGAGGACGCCAAGGTCGGCGCCGACATGCGCGCCGTTCTCCGCCTCATGGTGCGCAACGACATCGTCGCCCGTTCTGAAATCGAGCGCCTGTCGGAAACCCTGTTCAACGGCGAAGAGGGGGCCGACTTCGTTGTCGCGCTGGAGACCAAGGACAAGCGCGCCATTGAAATCACCGTTCACCGGATGAAAGGCGAGGGCGCGGTCGTCGTGATCCAGGACGTCACCGAGCGGCGAAACGCTGAGCGCGCGATCGATCGCATGGCGCGCTTCGACTCGGTGACCGACCTGCCCAATCGTCGCTGCTTCGAAGAGCAGCTCGCAATCACACTCAAGGGTTGCCGGCAAGCGCAGGACAGAGTGACGGTCCTCTTCCTCGATCTCGACGATTTCAAGCAGGTCAACGACAGCCTCGGCCATACGCGCGGCGACAAGCTTCTCGCTGCGATCGCCGAGCGTCTGCAAGCCCTCGTCCGGCCGACCGACCTCGTCGCGCGCTGGGGCGGCGACGAATTCGCAATTCTCCAACGTCCGGTCGGCGACGATCGCCTCACCGCGCAACTCGCAGAGGACATCATCCGTGAAGTCGGACGACCGGTCTTCGTCGACGGCTATGAGGTGATCGTCGGCGTCAGCGTCGGCAGCGCCTGCGCGCCACTCGACGGCGGCACGCCCGATGTCATCCTGTCGAATGCCGATATGGCGCTATACGCCGCCAAGAGCGACGGGCGCAGGAGCTGGCGCGCCTTCGAAAAGTCGATGGATGCGAAAATCCAGATCCGCCGCCTCATCGAACTCGATCTGCGCGCGGCCGTCGCGAGCGACGCGATCGAAGTCTATTATCAGCCGATCATCAATGTCGAAACGCGCGGCGTTGCGAGTTTCGAGGCGCTGGCCCGTTGGAATCATCCCGTACGCGGCCGGATGTCGCCGGCCGAATTCATTCCGATCGTCGAGGACCTCGGCTTGATGGAGGATCTCGGCGCAAGCGTCTTGCGGCGCGCGTGCCTCGCCTGCGCGTCCTGGCCCGGCGAGATTTGCGTGTCGGTCAATCTCTCCTCTACCCAATTCCGCAGCGGCAAGATCGAGCAGACCGTGATCGACGCCCTTGCCGCCGCCAACCTTCCGGCCGATAGGCTCGAACTTGAAATCACCGAGTCGACCTTGCTCGATGACCGCGGCGCAACGCGCACCGCCCTCGAAGCGCTACGCACGCGCGGGGTGAGGATTTCCCTCGACGACTTCGGCACCGGCTATTCCAGCTTGAGCTACATGCTCACTTTCCCGCTGGACCGCATCAAGATCGACCGCTCGTTCACCATCGGCCTTGGCGTGCACGAACGCGCCTCGATCCTGGTCGAGAGCGTCGCGCGGATGAGCAAGCAACTGGGCATGAGCGTGCTCGTCGAAGGCGTCGAGACCGAAGCGCAGATGCGCTTCATCGAGGGCCTTGGCACGATCTCCGAAGTCCAAGGCTTCCTCTTCAGCCCGGCGGTGCCAGAGCCGGAAGCCAGAAAGATGCTTGTCGGCAAAAAGCGTCGCCAGGTCGTCGCCGCCTGAACCCGGCCTCAGACATAGCGCTCCGGACAATGGCGCTCCGCGCCGTCATGATCTAACATTCGCCTCAATGCCGACAGCGTGCGGTCGGCCCGGGGGAGGCGTGCGATGAGAATTGGCCGAGGGCGGCGCCCTGCGCGGGTCCCTCGCCGGCCTGCCGAGGATGACGGCGTCAAAGGGGACGTCGTGCAATCGGTCGATCGAGCGATGGCCATTCTCGACGCGCTCGGCGAGGATCAGGAAGGCTATCGCCTGCGCGACCTCGCTATCCGCACCGGCCTATCGCCCTCGACCCTCCATCGCCTGCTGACGACGCTCGAGCGACGACGCTTCGTCGAATTCGATCAGACAGACGGCGCCTGGCACGTCGGACGCCAGACCTTCTCGATCGGTTCGGCTTTCGTCAGGCGGCGCAATTTCGTCGCGCCCGCCCTGCCCTTTTTACGTCGCCTGCGCGACCTGACCCACGAGACCGCCAATCTCGGCATCGCCGACGACGGCGAGGTCGTCGTGCTCACCCAGGTCGAAAGCCGCGAAATCATGCGCGCCATCACCAAAGTCGGCGGACGCGCGCCGATGGTCAGCTCCGGCCTCGGCAAGGCGATCCTCGCCACATATTCGCACGAGGACGTCGCGGCGATCATTCGTCGCCACGGCATGAAACGCCTGACGCCAAAGTCGGTCGTGCGCGCCGGCGATCTGCGCGACGTTCTCGAACAGGCGCGGCGCGACGGCTATGCGCTGGACGATGAAGAATATCTCGCAGGCCTGCGCTGCGTCGCCGCCGTCGTCTACAACGAACAGGCCGAAGCGCTGGCGGCGATCTCAGTCTCCGGTCTCGCCACGCGCGT
>DASZFX010000503.1:0-19920 GCA_035939375.1 Roseiarcus sp. | reverse complement strand
CGGCCCCAACGATCTATCCGGCACGACAGGCTTCTTCCGCCAACACAAGCATCCGACCAACAAGGGCGCGCTCGACACGATCATCGCCCGCGCCGCCGCGGCCGGCGTGCCGGTCTGCCTCGGCGTCAATTCGAAGCCGGCCGAGCAAAAGGAATTGATCGCGCGCGGCGTCAGGCTGCTGCTCGCGACCTCGGATATGGAGCTCCTCGCCGGCGGCGCGCGTCAGGCGCTCGAGGCCAATCGCGCGGCGCTTGGCTCCTAGAGCCGGCGAGTGGTCTGAGTGGTATGTTGTATGGTAGTGTGCAAAGGACTGCTGTGCAGTTTAAAGAGCAGCTCGTAAAGGGAGGAATTCATGGCAATACGCGGACTTATTGCGACTTTGACCGGCGCGGTCAGCCTCGGTCTCATCGCGGGCGCGGCGCTCGCCGAGCCGAAAACGAATATGCTCCATCAATGGGACAGCGGCTCCGACGCGGCCGCCATCGCCAAGCTCGGCGAAATGTTCACCGCCGCCGGCGGCAAGTGGGAGCAGACCTCCATCGCCGGCCATACGGCCAATACGCTCGCCAAGCTGCGCTCCGACGTTATCGCCGGCGACGCGCCGCCAGCCGTTCAGCTCAAGGGCCCGGAAATTGCCGAATGGAACGCCACCGGCATGACCGCCGATCTCGATCCGCTCGCCAAGGAAGAGGGTTGGGAGAAGGTTGTCGCGGCCGAGCTGCTGCCGGTGATGAAGCCGACCGGCAAATGGGTCGCAGCGCCGATGAACATCCACCGGATCAACTGGATCTGGGGCTCGACCAAGGCCATGGAAAAGGCCGGGATCAAGGAATTGCCGAAGACCTGGGCCGAATTCAACGCCGCTTGCGACAAGGCGGTCGCGGCGAAAGTGATCTGCGAGGCGCATTTCAGCCAGGACTGGAGTGACGCGACAGTCTTTGAAGTCGTGGTCTACGGCCAAAACATCGATCTCTTCCGCAAAGCCTTCGTCGAAGGCGACACCGCCGCGATGCGCAGCCCAGACATGGTCAAGGCCTTCGAGCAGTTCCGCCTGATGGTCTCCAAATACATGGACCCGGCGATCGCGGGACGCGACTACAATACAACGACCGAAATGCTCGCCAAGGGCGACGCCGCTTTCTTCATCATGGGCGATTGGGAGATCGGCATTCTCACTGCCGCCGGCTTGAAGCAAGGCGCCGACTATGTCTGCCAGCAGGCGCCGACCGACTGGGGCAAGCCCGGCTTCATCCTCAATTCGGATTCGGTCGTGTTCTTCAAGCAGAAAGACCCGGACTTTGTCGCCGGTCAGAAGCTGCTCGCCCATCTGATCTTGTCGCCGCAGTTCCAGACCGTGTTCAACCAGGCGAAAGGATCGATCCCTGCGCGGCTCGACGTCGATCTGTCGAAGGGCTTCAACCCCTGTCAGCAGCTCTCGCAGAAGGACCTGCAAGCCTCGATCGCCGGGGGAACCCTGGTGCGCTCGATGGCCCACAATATGACGGTGCTGCAGAAATACCGCGGCGCGATGATGGAGGTGATCACCTCTTTCGTGAACACGCCGAACATGTCGGCCAAGGACGCGGCCAACGCGATGGCTGACGCCGTCGAAGCGCAGAAGAGCTGAACGGCGGCAAAACGCAAGCAAGCCGATGAGCTCGACTCATGATCCTCCGCGCGCCTCCGAGACCATAGTCGGCGTCGGCGGTTCATCCTCGCCTCAATCCTCTCCCGCAAGCGGGAGAGGGACCTTGTCACGCGAGCCTTCGTCCGGCGTCGTTCCGCGCGTAAGGACGCGAAATGAAACGCTCCTTGTGGCCGAAAGTCCCCCCGGCCCGACGCTGCGCGAGAGATTCGGCCAGGCGATGCCGATTATCGTCCTCGCGCCGTCGCTTTTCGTCAGCTTCGTCTATGTCTTCGTCTTCGCTCTCTGGACCTTCTATATCTCTCTGTCCAACAGCACTCTGCTGCCGAGCTATGGTTTCGTCGGGTTCGGGCACTACGCCACGCTCTGGTCGAACACGCGCTGGACAATCGCCTACAGCAATCTTTTCCTCTACAGCGTCCTCTATGTCGTACTCGCGATCCTCGTCGGTCTCGGCCTCGCCATCGCGATCGACCAACGGGTCCGCGGCGAAGCGATCTGGCGTACGATTTTTCTTTACCCGCTGGCGGTGTCCTTCGCGGTCACGGGCACGGTCTGGGCCTGGCTCTACAGCCCGAACGCCGGCATCGAGTTCCTGGTTCGCAGCCTTGGCTGGACGGATTTTACCTTCCGTCTCACGACAGATCGCAACCTCGCCATTTACGCGATTATCGCGACCGGCATATGGCAATCGTCGGGCTTCGCGATGGCCCTTTTTCTGGCGGGCCTGCGCTCGGTCGATCCGGACCTCGTCAAGGCCGCGCAGATTGACGGCGCGGGACCGTTTCGCACCTATCGCAAGGTGATCATCCCGACGATTGCGCCGATCTTCATCGCCGTCGCAGTCGTGCTGCTTCAGTTCGCGATCAAGACTTTCGATCTCGTCGCGGCGCTGACCCAGGGCGGCCCTGGAATTTCGACTCAGTTTCCCGCGAACTACGTCTATGACTTGATGTTCCAGCGCGGCCAGATTGCCGAAGGCGCGGCGGCGGCGATGATGATGCTCGCCGCGCTCGCGGTCGTGATGGTCCCTTACGCGCTTTGGCTGGTCTGGCGCAGGCGTGGAGAGTCCGGCCATGGCTAATGCGACGCTGAGCGCGATCGATTTCGATCCTGCCTACGCGCGGGCCGCCCGCCGATATTTCATAGGACGCGTCGGCGTCTATTCGTTCCTGATTTTGTTCGCTTTCATCTACCTCCTTCCGCTCTTTGTGATCGTCGCCAATTCGTTTCGTCCGCTCCCGGAAATCATTCAGAACGGGCTTATCGGAATTCCGCACAGTCTTTCCCTGAAGGCGTGGGGTCAGGCCTGGGACAGCTACTGCGTCAGTGGTACTTGCGAGGGCATGCACCGCAATTTCTTCAATTCGCTGGAGATGACGATCCCTGCGACCATCATCTCGACCTTACTGGGTCTTATGAACGGCTACATTCTTTCCAAGTGGAGATTTCGCGGCTCGGAAATCCTCTTCACCTGCATGACATTCGGCGTGTTCATGCCTGGCCAGCTTTCGCTGATGCCCTGGGCTTTCATTCTTGGCAAACTCGGCCTCGCCAATTCGATCGGCGGTCTGATCCTGATCCACTGCGTACAGGGCTTGTCGTTCACGACCCTCTTCTGCCGCAACTACTACCTCAGCATCCCGGATGATTTGATCAAGGCGGCGCGCATCGACGGCGCCGGCTTCTGGCGCATCTTCTTCAAAATCGTTCTGCCGCTCTCTCCACCCATCCTCATCGTAACCGTGATCTGGCAGTTTACCGGCATTTGGAACGATTATCTCTTCGGCGTTGTCTTCTCCTCAGGTCGCGGCCAACCGATCACGGCTTCGCTCATCGGCATGGCGTCTGGAGGCATCAGCGTCAGGGTCTACGACGTGATGAGCGCCGGAGTGCTGATCGGCGCCATTCCGCCGCTGCTGATCTATTTCTTCGGCGGCAAATATTTCGTTCGCGGCCTCACGCAAGGAGCGATCAAGTGACGGAGCCGCCATGTCGTCGCTGACAATTTCAAAATTGCATAAGAGCTTCGGCCCCGTCGAAGTCCTCAAAGGGGTCGATCTCGAGGCGGAAACCGGCGAATTCATCGCGCTCGTCGGGCCGTCGGGCTGCGGCAAATCCACCCTTCTCGCCATGATCGCCGGCCTCGAGACGGTCTCCTCCGGCGAGATCCGCATCGACGGCAAGCTGGTCAATTCGGTCGCGCCGAAGGACCGGGACATCGCCATGGTGTTCCAGTCCTACGCGCTCTATCCGACGATGACCGTCCGCGAGAACATCACTTTCGGCATGGAGAGCCGCCGCGTGCCGCGCGCCGCGCAGGCCGAAGCGGTCAAGCGGGTGGCGTCGCTGCTGCAGATCGAGCCGCTCCTGCAGCGAAAGCCAGGGCAATTGTCCGGCGGCCAGCGTCAGCGCGTCGCCATGGGCCGCGCCTTGGTGCGCGATCCCAAACTGTTTCTCTTCGATGAACCTTTGTCCAATCTCGACGCCAAGTTGCGCGTCGAGATGCGCTCCGAAATCAAACGCCTGCACCAACGCGTCGGCAAGACCACGATCTATGTGACCCATGATCAGGTCGAGGCGATGACGCTCGCCTCGCGTATCGCGGTGATGTATCGCGGCGAGTTGCAGCAATTCGCCGAGCCTCGCGAAGTCTATGATCGGCCGACCAATATGTTCGTCGCCGGCTTCATGGGGTCGCCCTCGATGAACTTCATCCCTGCGAGGCTCGCCGATGGCGGGGGCGTCGCTGTCGTGGACGGCCCCGATGGCGCCCGCGCAGCGCTCGCCCTGGCGCGCCCGCTGACGAACGCCGGAAGCGACCGCGCCGTGGTGCTCGGCGTGCGTCCCGAACATATTTCGCCGGCTCGCGGCAATGGCTTTGCCGGCAAGCCGGGCCTCGCCATGCTCGATGCGATGGTCGAACTCGTCGAGCCGACCGGCGCCGAAACCATGATCGGGTTGCGGCACGGCGAGCGAGAGATCGTCGCGAGATTCGATCCCGACGACGCCCCCCGCGTCGGCGAGACGATCACGCTCGCGCTCGATATGGCCAAGGCCTGTTTGTTTGACGCGCAAAGCGAACGCCTGATCGGCTGAGCCGCGCGAGCAAGTCCTCGGCGGCGGCCACGCTTCCCGAAAATGAACCCGCCCTCCAAAGGAGCATCGAAGTCTTGACCCGCGCCCGCCACCCAAGTCTTCAGGATCGCGTCGTCTTCGTCACCGGCGGCGGCTCGGGCATAGGCGCTGCGATGGTCGAGGCCTTCGCCACGCAAGGCGCGGCGGTCGCTTTCGTCGATATATTGACGGAGGAGTCCGAGGCGTTGGTCAAGCGCCTCGGCGCAACAGGCAGGCCTCCTCTTTTCATCCGTTGCGATCTCACGGACCTCTCCGCCTTGGAGGCGGCGATGACCGAAACCCGCGACAAGCTTGGACCGATTCAGGGGCTGGTCAACAACGCGGCCAATGATTGGCGCCACGATGTCGACGACGTGAGCGAGGCCTTCTGGGACCGTACCCTCGCACTCAACCTCAAGCATCAGTTCTTCGCCGCCCAAGCGGCCCGGAGGCAAATGCGCGAGCGCGGCGGCGGCGCGATCGTCAATTTCTCCTCGATCGCCTGGATGGGCGGCGCGCCGCGCCTCACCGTCTATGCGACGGCGAAGGCGGGCGTCGTCGGACTGACCAATTCGCTGGCGCGAGAATTCGGACCCGACAATATCCGGGTCAATGCGATTGCGCCGGGAGCGGTCGTCACCGAGCGGCAGAAGAAGCTCTGGCTGACCGAGGCCGACATCAAGGCCATCGTCTCGCGTCAATGCGTGCGGCGCGTTCTGCTCGCCGAGGACGTGGCGAGCCTCGCTCTCTTTCTGGTCGCAGACGACAGCGCGATGATCGCCAAGCAATGCATCGTGATCGACGGCGGTTTGCGGTGACCGTCCCTTGTGCGAAAGGCGCGCGGCAGTCGCCTGAGCCGGCAAAGCCGGTTCCGGTCCTCTTATCTGTTTATTTCGATCAAAAGAACCCAGGCGTCCATCGTCGCCCTGCAGAACGAACAGACGAAGGCGGGAACGAGCCAATAGAGTCCGGCGATCCCGCTCGTCAGGATGACGAGGCCGGCTACGATATAGAGCAGCGCCGCGAGCTGGTTGATGGCGAACAATATCCTAAGGCGCGATCGAAACGCGGCGGCGCGATCGGTGTTTCGCCATGTGTTGACGTCGAAGAGGGTGATCGCCGACCAAGCGCAAAGGCCGATCAACAGAACCTCCGCGCCGACCAAGGTCATCGGTTGCCCCGGGGTCAACAACAGCGATGAGACGATCAAGACGACGAGCAAAGTGAGAAGCGCGCCGAGGGCCCTGTTCGGAAGCGCGCTAAACGCGAGGATCTTGTTCAGGTTTATCGACATGCTGACAAAAAGCAGGCCAAGGAGCGCCGCCGATGCGCCGACTTGCGCGACGAAAAAATTCTGCCAATCGCTCATCGGTCCCATCTCGGCGCGGCGCGCGGATTTCATCCGCTTCGCGGCCCACGCGAAGTCGCAAGTCCAGCCGCACGGCCCGAGAGGCAATTGAGCGCGAGGGCGGCTAGAGGGCTGTCGCCGGGCGCGACAGCTTGATAGGCGTCTGCGTCGCCTGAGGCGAAGGTTTGGCGTCCCAACCGCCATCGGGCGTCTTGACCTCGTTGGCGTCCGGATTGGGTTGGCGCGGACGGAACGCGGCAAGGGTCGCGCCGTCGGCGGCGAGCGCATTGCTCTCGAGTTTGGCGGCGATCTCGTCGCGCTTCTTGGCGGCGTCCGCATCGCCTTGTTGGGCCGCCAACGAGAACCAAAGCCAGGATTGGTTGAGGTCGACGCCGACGCCCATGCCCCGCGCGTAGAGAATCGCCAGATTGTACTGGCTGTCCTTCACGCCGAACTGGGCCGCCTTGCGGAACCAATTGGCGGCTTCCGCATAGTCCGGCTTGGCGCCCGGCCCTTCGGCGAGGAGAACGGCGAGATTGTGCATGGCGCGGACATGCCCGGCGTCCGCCGCCTTTTGGTACCAGATTTTGGCCGCCTGCAAATCGCGCTCGACGCCGTTGCCCTTCTCGTAACAGGCGCCGAGCCGGTACTGAGCGGGAACGAAATCCTGGGCGGCGGCGCGCTCGAACCATTGCGAGGCCGCGTGCATGTCGCGCGGCATATTTCGTCCTTCGAACAGGCGCGCAGCGAGTTCGTATTGCGCGGCCGGGTCGCCCGACGCGGCGAGTTCGCGCAAAGACTGCGGCGTCGTCGGCGGAATAAGCGAGACGAGGTCGGCTGGCGCGGTAACCGGGGCCTTGGGCGCCGGAGCGGGAGGCAGGGCTGCAGGGGGTGCGACCGCGCCGGTCGGCGCCAGATCGACGGCGCGCGATTCGCTCTTTTGCGGCTCAATCGGCGCTGTGCTCGCGGATTTCTCTAGGGGCGGCGGCGCAATCTGCGACTTCTGGGACTTGACGACGTACATCGCGCCGAGTTCGACGACTGCGATTGCGCCGAGAATGACGAAGGCGAGCCCGAGCAGAATTGGGCGCCGCCGCGCGTTGAGGAAGGCTTTCGCTTGCGTAACGGGCCGCCCAAACGCAGAGGGCGTCGCTGCGTCGAGCGCGGCTTTGTCGGCCGGCGGCGCCGCTCCCGACATCGTCGCCTGGGCGGCGCGCCGGGCAGCGGCGATATGAGCGTTGACCGCATTCTTGGGTTGGACGGCGACCGGCGCCCCGGCGCCGGGCTCGATGAGAAAATCGGGCGAATCGCTGACGCGCGGCAGGCCGGCAGCCGCGGCGCGCGATATCGCGCGTTCGCCCGCGATGGCCACGGGCGGCGCGTCGCTTCGCTTTGGCGTTTGGTTCGCAAACGGCGAGGTCGTCGCTGGAGGCGGGCCTTCCGCGTATGCTGCCCCGTTCGTCGATGCGACGGCGCCGGACGCGATGCGCGAATCGACCGGCGCACGGCTCGCGCGGACGGCGTCGTCCTCGATGCGCACCATCCTGTCGAAGAGCTTTTCGAGCAGGCCTTGCACGCCAGTCAGCGAGGTTTGCACGCGCCGTTCGGAAGCTTCTTGCGTCGCACGCAGGCTATCGATGTCGCGAGCGGCGGCCGCGGCGCCGTCGCCGCGTTCGGCCATCGCCGCCGAGGCGTTGCGCAGGGCGTCGCGCATCTCGTCGAGCTTGGTCGAGAATTGCCCGACCAATCGCCCCATCGAATTCAGAGCGGCCAAATCGGCGTGGGTCTGGTCGAGCCTCGCGTCGATCCCTGCGATTTGATTGCGCAGCGCCGCTAGGCCCTCAGGCCAGGCTTCCGCGCCGCCGGCGTGTTCGAGCTTGTCCTCGAGTCCCCTGATCAAGGCTTCGATGGCGCCGGTATCCAAGGCCGGTTTGTATTTGGCTTCGATTTCGCGCGCCAGCGCCCGCGCCGTCTGGTCGACAATCTGCGACTCGAATGGCGGCGCGGCGGTTTGCGATATCTTGTCGTCGATCGCGCGCAAGGCTTGTTCGAGAGGCTTAGTGTCAAGCTCATGCGGCCGGACGCTCTCCAACTTGGCGGTCAGTTCGCGCATCCAGCTTTCAAGCGGCTTGGTATCGAGCGCGATGGGTCTTGCCGTCTCGAGCTTGGCGCTAACGTCGCGCATCCAGGCCTCGAGGGGTTCGGCGTCAAAGCGCGGCGACTGCGCGTCCTGCAATTTGGCGGCGAGTTCGCGCATCGTGGCTTCGAGCGACGCGCTGACGATCGGCAGTGGATGACGCGTCTCGATTGTCTCGCGTACGCTGTCGATGCGTCGCGCCAATTCCTCGACCGCCTTGGCGTTGATCGTCGAGGCCGATTGCGACCGCCCGAGCGCTTGATCCATCCGCGCCGCGATGTCCTCGAGCCGCTGCTCGATCACGGCCAGGGCGGCGACCGACGTCGATCGCTCCATCTCGGCATGAGCGTTGGCCAACGAAGCAACGACCTGGGCGGAGTCGATTTGCGGCGAACGGCTCGAGGCCAGACGGTCGACGCGATCGGCGAGTTCGCCGATCTGCCTTTCCAACCGGTCGACCGGCATCGGCCGCAGGGCCGCCGCGCTCAGCATCGCGCGCACTTCCTCCGTCTGCTGACGGATGTGCTCGATCGCCTGGGGATCGACTCGCGTGCGCGCCAGGGCGTCGAGACGACCGCCGATGGCGCCGATTTCTCGCTCGAGACCGGCGACGGCTTTGCGCGGGTCATGCGCCTGCAGCGTTTCGCGGATCGCCGCTACGATTTCATCGACCGGCTTGATCAGCGAATCGCGCAGGCTGTTGTCGCGCAGCGAGGCGACCCGATCGGAAAGATCGCGAACCGCGCCCTCGATCGCCACGATGGCATTGCGCGGCGCAAGATCGGCAAGGGCGCGCGACATCGCCATGAGTTCCGCGCGAAGGGCGGCGACGTCGCCCTGGGCCGCGCCGCCGCGCTCGCTTTGCTCGCGGCGCAATTCATCGAGGCGCTGGTTCAGACGTTGCAGCTCGACGCGCAGGTCGCCGGCGGGGTTGTCGCGGGCATTGTCCTTGGCGACGTCCCTGACCGGCTCCGCGGCGGACGGAGCGTTGGCGGGAATGTCAACGCCGAAATGGCGCCAACCTTTCGCCTGGTCGGCGCTCGGCGGCGCCGCCTCGGCGGCGGCGTGCGATCTGCGAGACGGCTTCGGCAAGATCGATTCGCGGACGCTGGCGCGACGCATCGCGGCGGCCGCGCTCCGCGGCCTCCATCCGCTCCGCCAGATCGTTCATTCGTTTGTCGAGATCTCGCGCGACGCTCTCGACCTGCCGCATCGCGCTCAACGCCTGTGCGGCGCGGTCGGTGACTTCGGTGGCGGTCTCGTTTTGGTTTCGTTTGGCGATTGAGGCCTCGAACGCCCTTTTTTCCTCGCGCTCGTCGCTTTTCTCGATCCATCCGGCGACCTTATCGAGGGCGCGCGCCGTGCGCTGCTCATTCTTGGCGGCGCGGGTTTCGAATCGCGCAATCGCGGCTTCGAGCAGGTCCTCGGCCCGTTTCGTTTCTTCGCGCGAAACAAGGCGCCGGACCGGCGCATAGTCCTTGTCGGCTTCAGCAGGACGGTTGGGCAAATGCGTCTCGTCGCGGCGCGAGAGGCCGGTCAAACAGTCGGCGATAGCGTCGAGGCGATCGTCGCTGTCGAAATCGTCAGGATCGACGCCTTGCTCAGTCGCCCGCTCGACGATGACATCGTCGAGCCATTCGCTCAGGTTGACGCCTGCGCGACGCGCGGCCTCCTCAGCGGCGTCGCGCGTGTCCCGGCCGATTCCCCGTATGTTCCATGCAGCGGCTCTGCTCATCCAACCGACGCCGAAGGTGCGAAGCGAGACGCCATCGGCTCGCTCGTCGCCCGAAGCGAATGTTTCGACGGGCCTGGTGAACAAACCGTTAAGGAGCCCCAAAATGGTTCACATGGACCGGCTTTGTCTGCTATCCGGGATTGATAATTCATTGAATACAACTAGGGATTGCAGCTCGCCTAAATTTCGGGCATGTTCGGCGAATATTGCCGCGAATCACATTCATTTGAACAAAGCATTTGGGCCCGTCGACGCGGCGGGCCGAAAGGAAGAGTCCATGAGCATTGCCTTCTCATCGGGCGTTCCCGACGCAGCGCAGGACGAAAAAACGACCGACGAAGTCACGATCGGCGAGATGGCCCGCGACTTTGACGTCAGTTTGCGTACGCTGCGCTTCTACGAACACCGAGGTCTCCTCAGCCCGCGCCGGGCTGGCGCGAGCCGATTCTACGGCCCCGCGGACCGCAAACGCTTGCAGACCGTCCTCAAGGGCAAGCAACTCGGGTTCACCTTGACCGAAATCAGGGATTTGCTCGCCGGACCGAACAGCGTCGGCGAAATGGATATCGAGGAAACCCTCGGCGCTCAGCAGATCCTCGATCAAGTCCACCACCTCGAGCGCCAACGCGACGAGATCGACGCGGCGATCGCGCGTCTACGCGCGACCTATCAGCGCCGCGCCGGCGATCACGCCAGTCAATAGCGCGCGCCGGCCTTAAGACCCGGGCCGCGCAAGAAGCGTCTTGCGGATCTCGATTCGTGCGGCGGCAAAGTCACGGCGGAAATCGGCGTTCTGGAACATTGCCCGCGCCTCGAGCGCGCCTGCGCGCTCGCCCGCCTCGACGTCGGTTTGATAATGGACGCCGCAGATGACGCGGTTTCTTCCATATTGATCGGCGCGGGCTCGGATGCGCCCTTTTTGCTCGGGGAGCATGCGCGCCAGGATTTCGGCGTAAAGGGCGCCGGTCGTCGCGTGATTCGACGGATAGGAATCGGTCGGCGGCTCGACCACGCAAGGGCGGATCCGCTTTGAGGCGGCGAAGGGCCTGGCCCGGCTCCAGAATGTCTTGGCCTCGGCCCCGACGATGCGCTCGTCGTCGAGCGCCTTGCCGAACAGGGCGGCGGCCTTGGGCAGGCGCTCCTTGGTGAAGCGATCGCCAAAAATGACGCCGAAACGGAAGATCGAGCGGTCCTGATCGGCTTGCGCGAGCGCGACCATCGCCGGCGTGCGGCGTTCCTGCCAGGCGAGGCTGACGGCGAGATCGCGCCGCTGGGCGGGCGAGTCGGGTTTGGGCGGGGGTGGCAGAATCTTGGCGAGATCGACCTCGCCCGGCCGCAGGTAATGGAGCGTCCCGTGCGCGCCCTCCTCGTCGGCGAAGGCGATTGGCGGCAGGGCCAGGACAAGTGCGGCGACGAGAATGGCGATGCGCAGCATGAAAGTTCCTTCTATCTCTGTAAAGGCGCGACGTCCCGCCTGTCCGACTTCCGCCCGCCTTTCATCCTAAGTCGAAAGCGGTATCTGAACGCCTTCGCGCTGGCGAACGAAGCAACTAGGCCATGCGGCGGCGCAGCTTGAATCCGCCGCGCGACCATCATAACTTTATTCAGGGTTGGACGTCGCGCGCCCCGGGCGGGCGGCGATGTTGGGCGTAGTGAGCAGTGTGGTGGGCGTTATGTTACGACATCTGCTACCGAGCCTGATCCGCGTCGGTTCGCTCGAGGTCGAGACTGCGGACGGGGCCATAGCGACGTACGGGGACGGGACCGGACCGGACGTCGCCGTCAAGGTCATGGACGCCGCCGCAGAGCGTGCGCTGCTGGTCGATCCCGCCCTGGCGTTGGGCGAACTCTATATGGATGGACGCATCGTCCTGGCGCGCGGCGACCTTTACGACCTCCTCGCCCTTGGCACGCGCAACCTCGCGCTGGCAGGGGGTCCGCGCTGGCTCAAATGGATCGACAAGACGCGCGTTCTCACCCGGCGGTTGCGTCAGCGCAACGACCGGTTGCGGGCGAGAAAGCACATCGCGCATCACTACGACCTCAATGTCAGGCTTTACGACCTGTTCCTCGACATAGACCGACAATATTCCTGCGCCTATTTCGAGCGGCCGACTGATACGCTCGAACAGGCCCAACTCGCCAAGAAGCGACACATCGCCGCCAAATTACTCGTCGATGAGAACCAGGACATCCTCGACATCGGCTGCGGTTTCGGCGGCATGGCTCTGTATCTTGCCGAAATGGCCGGTGCCCGCGCGAGCGGCGTCACACTGTCGAAGGAGCAACTCGCCGTGGCGACGAAGCGCGCGGTCGACACCGGCCTCGCCGATCGCGTCCAATTCGCCCTGAAGGACTATCGCGACGTCGAAGAAAAGTTCGACCGCATCGTCTCCGTCGGGATGTTCGAACATGTCGGCGTCGCGGGCTATGACGAATATTTCCAGAATGTGCGCCGCCTCCTGAAGGACGATGGCGTCATGATCCTCCATGCGATCGGGCGCAGCGGCGAGCCGGGCGCGACCAATCCCTGGATCGAGAAATACATTTTCCCAGGCGGCTATATCCCGTCGTTGTCGGAAGTGATGGCCTCGATCGAGCGAGTCGGGCTTTTCGTCACGGATACGGAAATCCTGCGCCTGCACTATGCCGACACGCTTAAAATCTGGCGCGAACGTTTCACGGCGCGGCGCGACGAAGCCAAGGCGATGTACGACGAACGTTTCTGCCGCATGTGGGAATTCTATCTCGCCGGCTCGGAAGCCTCTTTCCGCGTCGACGGCCACATGGTCTTCCAAATTCAACTCGCCAAAAGCCAGGACGTCGTGCCGGCGACGCGCGACTATATCGGCGAGCGCGAAGCGCGCTTGCGCCGGCGCGAAAGCCAGAGGCCGGCATTGCGCCTCGCCGGCGAATGACCGATGCTTCGCCGCCCGCCCGCGAACATGCGGGCGGCCGGAGCCTCGGCGATGACAAAGGATTTTTCGTCCTCCGCGCTCGAAGCGCCCAATCAATCGCCGCCGTTCGTCGATCGCAATTTCTTCGACGAGGATTTGGCTCTGCGCGAAGCCCTCAGCCGCGCCGGCGTCGATGCTGGACACGAAGACCTTTCCGGGTTCGGCGCGGCTTATGGCGCGGCCGGGCAGCTCGAGGCCGGACGGCTCGCCAATGAATTTCCGCCGCGTCTGCGCCTTGTCGATGCGCGGGGCAATCGTCTCGATGCGGTCGAGTTTCATCCCGCCTATCACGCGCTGATGGCGCGCAGCATGAAGGCCGGCCTCCATTGCTCGCCTTGGGACAATGCGGGCGAGGCGACTGCGGCCGTCGGCCACGCCGCGCGCGCGGCGCGTCTTTATGTTGCGACGCAAACGGAAAGCGGCCACATGTGCCCGCTGACCATGACCAACGCCAGCCCCGCGGCGCTGAAGGCTTCGCCCGAAGTCGCGCGCGCCTGGCTGCCGAAGATCACCGGCCGCCTCTACGATCCCGCGCTCAAGCCCTGGTGGGAGAAGAGCGCGGTCACGTTGGGCATGGGCATGACCGAGCCGCAAGGCGGCACGGATGTGCGCGCCAATACGACCCAGGCGACGCCGAGCGCCGGCGGCCATGAAATCACCGGCGCCAAATGGTTCATGTCAGCGCCGATGTGCGATGCTTTCCTGGTCCTTGCGCAAGCGCCGGGCGGATTGACGACGTTCCTCGTTCCGCGCTTCCGGCCGGACGGCGCAAAGAACGCCATTTTCTTCCGTCGGCTGAAAGACAAGCTCGGCAATCGCTCCAACGCTTCCTCGGAAGTCGAATTCCACGCGGCTTTCGGCGAGCGCGTCGGCGAGGAAGGACAGGGCGTCAAGACCATCCTCGAAATGGTGCAGTTGACCCGGCTCGATTGCGCAGTCTCCTCCGCCGGCCTGATGCGTTTTGCTCTCGCCCAGGCGACGCATCACGCGAACTGGCGCCGCGTCTTCCAACGCCGGTTGATCGACCAACCGCTGATGCGCGCCGTCCTCGCCGATCTCGCGCTCGAAGTCGAAGGCGCGACGGCTTTGGCGCTGCGGCTCGCACGCGCCTTCGATCGCGCGGGCGATCCGCTCGAAGCGGCCTATGCGCGTCTCGTCACGCCGGCGGCGAAATACCTTTTGTGCAAATCGGCGCCGCAAGTTATTTACGAGGCGATGGAGTGTCTCGGCGGCAACGGCTACGTCGAGGAATTTCCTCTGGCGCGCGCCTATCGCGAAGCGCCGGTCAACGCGATCTGGGAAGGCTCGGGCAATGTGATGGCGCTGGATGTGCTGCGCGCCGTCACGCGCCACCCCGACGCCGCCGCGGCGACGATCGCCAAGCTCGGCCAGACTAGCGGGCTTGAGCCAAAAGCGCTCGGCCTCGACGTCGCTCCAGCCGTTTTGCAAGAGCGGGACGCGCGCCGCTTCTGCGAGCGCCTCGCCCGGCTCGCCGCCGCCGCGGCGCTGGCGGAAGGAAAAGCGGGCTTGAACGAAGCTTATGGCGCAGCGCGTCTCAGCGGCCGCGCGCAAAGCCAATTCGGCGGCGCCGATCTTGCCGGCGCCGAGCACAGGCTTATCGAACGTATCTTGCCGCAGACGGCTTGAGCGCCGCATCGCGAAGGGGACGGTGTCTCTTACGTTTCGTCCTGAGTCTTGCCCGCTCGCCTGAGGATCGACGCGGCGACGCGCTGTCTTGGTTTCCCCTCAAAACAGGCTCAGCTGCTTTGGTCCCGCTCCTTCGCTCCTCTCCGGCGGATGGAACAGATCGAGGCGCAGCCTCTCCCCCTCCTCGCGATAGCCGAGCTTCTTGGCGGCGATTTCGAAGCGGCGGCCGATCATCCAGGCGTAGGGACCGGAGCCCGCCATCCGTCGCCCCCAGGTCGAATCATAGTCCTTGCCGCCGCGCGTCGATTGAATGAGCGACATCGCATGCTTGAGCTTGTCGGGATAGTTGACCAGCAGCCATTCGCGGAAAATATCGCGCAACTCCAGCGGCAGGCGCAGCAACGTATAGCCGGCTTCTCGCGCCCCCGCCGCATGGGCTCTCGTCAGGATGGTTTCGATCTCGGAATCGTTGATCGCCGGAATGATCGGGGCCGCCATCACGCCGACCGGCACGCCCGCTTGTCTCAGGCGCTCGATCGCCTCCAGGCGGCGCTCGGGCGTCGGCGCGCGCGGCTCCATCCTACGCGCAAGATCGCGGTCGAGAGTTGTTACCGAGAGAAAGACCTTGGCGAGGCCTTTCTTCGCCATCGGCCCCAGGATGTCGAGGTCGCGCACGACCAGATTGGACTTCGTGACGATGCCGACCGGATGATCGTATTTGGCGAGCGTCTCCAGGATCGAGCGGGTGATGCGGTATTGCCGCTCGATCGGTTGATAGGGATCGGTATTGGCGCCCATCGCGATCGTTCGCACGCGATAGTTGGCCGCGGCGAGTTCGCCCTCGAGCAGCGCCGCGGCGCCCTCCTTGGCGAAGAGCTTGCTCTCGAAGTCGAGGCCCGGCGAAAGGCCGAGATAGGCGTGGGTCGGTCGAGCGTAGCAATAGACGCAGCCGTGCTCGCAGCCGCGATAGGGATTGATCGAACGGTCGAAGGAAATGTCCGGCGATTCGTTGCGGGTGATGATGTTGCGTGGCTTTTCGAGGATGACCTCGGTCTTGAAGGGCGGCAGGTCATCGAGCGCGCCCCAGCCGTCGTCGAAATCCTCCCGCTTCTCGCTTTCGAACCGGCCGGAGACGTTGGTCGAGGCGCCGCGGCCGCGCCGTCTGTCGTCGGCGACGATGCGGTCGCCGAAATTCACGCCCAATTGGCGGGCGACCACGACCCGCTCGGAAGTATCGGTAAAGTCCCGCTGACGTTGGTTGCCCATTTTTCGTTCTCGCGTCCGTGACTAGAACAAAAAGAGAACGACTTAACTAATCTCGGCGGCCGTCCACGTCAAGCCCTGTCTAATCAGCGACCCTGTCCCAACCAAAGCGCCATCAATATCTCGTCATGGTAGCGACCCTCGACCTTCAAGGCCCGACGCTCCAGGCCGTATTGTTTGAAGCCCGTCGCGGCGTAGAGCTTGATCGCAGCGTGGTTGGACGAGACGACAGAGAGATGGATTTGCTCGACCATGCCCTGCGCCCCGTCGATGATGCGTCTCGCCAACGCCTTGCCCAGCCCGCGTCGGCGGTCCTCGGGTTCGACGAACATGCCCCAAAGAACCCCGATGTGAGCAAGCTTGGCGGCGCTTTCGACGCGCAACCCGGCGAGGCCGGCAAGCCTGTCGCCTTCAAGAAAACCGCCGTAGACGGTTCGGCTTTGGAGCCGCTCACAGAACCAGGCGAGAGGCCTCTGCGATTCATCGTCAAACGAAGCGGCGAAAGCCTCGGGACTGTCTCTGAGGCCTTGCAAACGCAGCGCCCGATAGGTGGTCGCATCGCCTGGCTGGAGCTGGCGAAGCGCGAACGGCTCCGGCGCGTTAGTCTCCACGGTCATGGTCTTAGCCTATCAAGCGTCGGCACGGGTCGAACGCCGACGACCCCTTGACGCCTCGCCATTTCTCCTGATCCGATAGCAACGGCCTATCGCTCAAGGGCGGGCGCGCGAAAAATGTTGCGTTTTTGCAACATTGACGCCGGCGGCCGCGGGAGGGCCGCGCACAATGATGCTGCGTCAGTTCGAATATCTCGTCGCCCTCGCCCGCGAAAGGCATTTCGGCCGCGCCGCGGCGGCTTGCAATGTGTCCCAACCGACCCTGTCGGCGGCGATCCGTCAGCTCGAGGAAGAGCTTGGCGCCCCGATCGTCGAGCGCGGCCATAAGTTTCATGGCCTCACCGCGCAAGGGCGGGCCGCGCTCGACCATGCCCATCGCATTCTCGCCGAGACAAGCGCCTTGAAGCGCGATCTCGAAGAGATGGACCGTGGCCTTTCCGGGCGCCTGCGGATCGGCGCCATTCCGACGGCGCTTCCCATCGTCGCCCATATCACCGCGCCCTTCTATGAGCGGTTCCCCAATGTCTCGGTGACCGTCCTGTCGCTGAACTCGCAGCAAATCCAGCAGGGCATCGACAATTTCGAACTCGACGTCGGCCTGACTTACCTCGACAACGAGCCGCTGACGAATGTTCGCGCAAAGCCGATCTACGTCGAGCAATACATGTTCCTGACGCCCGCCGCCGGCGCCCTCGCCCGCCGTCGCTCCATCACCTGGAAAGAGGCGAGCAGCGCTCCGCTTTGCCTGCTGACGCCGGATATGCAGAACCGCCGCATCATCGACGGCATTTTTCGCTCGGTCGACGCCGCTCCCAATCCCGCCATGGAGACGAATTCGATCTTCAATCTCTGCTCGCACGTCGCCTCAGGCCTGTGGTCGTCGATCGTGCCGGTGCAGCTCCTGCAGTTCTTCGGCGTTCCGCGCGGCGCCAGGGCCCTTCCGCTCGTCGAGCCCAGCGCCCAACGCACAATCGGGCTGATCATGGCCGATCGCGAGCCGCCCTCGCCTTTGGCCCGCAACCTCCTGGCCATCGAGCGACCCGCCGATATTGGTAGCCGAATCTTGCCGCCGCTGGCCGCGCCGGAGGAGGGTGCAATCGATAGAGAAAATCTATCAGACAGTTGAAACGTTCAATTTGCCAGCCTAGATGCTTTTGATCGATCCTGAGGGGGCGGAGCCTTGGTGAACTCCGCAAAAACCGTGCGTTTGATAGAGGAAGGCGATGACAAATCGACAGGCCTGGGACGAAGGACTGGCGGGACGTCTCATCGAAGAGCGCCGGACGACGCCGGGCGCGCTTCTGCCCATCCTTCACGCGTTGCAGGAGGCCTTCGGCTACATCGACCGCGCGGCCATCGCCCCGGTCGCCGAAGCGCTGAATATTTCAAAGGCGGAAGTCCACGGCGTCATCAGTTTCTATCACGACTTCCGCGCCGCGCCGGCGGAAGGTCCGGTGCTCAAGCTCTGCCGCGCCGAATCGTGCCAGGCGATGGGCTGCGAGGATCTCGTTCGGCATTTGCGCGAGACCCATGGGCTGACGCCCGATCGCCATGATGGCGCCGGATTGCAGGTCGAGACCGTCTATTGCCTTGGCAATTGCGCTCTTTCGCCCGCCGCGCTGCTCGACGGCGCCCCGATCGGCCTTTTGACCACGGCGAAGCTTGACGCGATTGCGCGCGGCGTCGGCGAGGCGGCGACATGAGAGCTAAGATTTACGTGCCTGGCGATTCCGCCGCCGTCTCGGTCGGCGCGGACCTTGTCGCCGCGGCGATCGGCGAAGAAGCGCATCGGCGCCGGCTCGATGCGACGATCGTCCGCAACGGCTCGCGCGGCCTCTTCTGGCTGGAGCCGCTGGTCGAGGTCGAAACGAACGCCGGCCGTATCGCCTATGGCCCGATCGGAACAGGCGACGTCGCGTCTCTTTTCGACGCGCATTTTCTCTCCGGCGGCGCGCACGCCAAGGCGCTTGGCCGCATCGAAGATCATCCCTATCTGAAAAACCAGCAGCGCCTTCTCTTTGCGCGCTGCGGACTCACCGATCCGTTGTCGATCGAGGACTATCGCGCGCACGGCGGCCTCAAAGGGCTTGAACGCGCGCTCGCCATAGGGCCGCAGGCGATCGTCGAAGAAGCGCTTAGCTCGTCCTTGCGCGGTCGCGGCGGCGCCGGATTTCCCGCCGGGATCAAATGGCGCACGGTCGCTGCGACCCCGGCGGATCAAAAATATGTCGTTTGCAACGCCGACGAAGGCGACAGCGGCACTTACGCCGATCGCATGATCATGGAGGGCGATCCCTTCACGCTCATCGAAGGGATGACGATCGCCGCCATCGCCGTCGGCGCAACGCAAGGCTACGTCTATATCCGCTCCGAATATCCTCACGCTTTCGCCAAGTTCAACGCAGCGCTGGCGGCGGCGCACGAAGCAAAACTCATCGGCCCCTCGGTGCTCGGCTCGGGACACGCCTTCGCCATCGAGACGCGACTGGGCGCCGGCGCCTATATATGCGGCGAAGAGACATCGCTTCTCGAAAGCCTGGAGGGCCGGCGCGGCCAAGTGCGCGCCAAGCCGCCGCTGCCGGCGATCGCCGGCCTTTTCGGCAAGCCAACGATCGTCAACAACGTGCTCACCTTCGCTTCGACGCCCTGGATCCTTACCCATGGCGGCAAAGCCTATGCCGACTACGGCGTCGGCCGCTCGCGCGGCACCCAGGCTTTTCAGCTCGCCGGCAATGTCCGGCGCGGCGGCCTTGTCGAACTCGCTCTTGGCGCGACGATCCGCACGCTCGTCGAGACTTTCGGCGGCGGGACGCGCTCCGGCCGTCCGATCCGGGCGGTGCAGGTCGGCGGTCCGCTCGGCGCCTACTTTCCCGATTCGCTTCTCGACACGCCGCTCGACTACGAGGCCATGCTCGCGGCCAAAGGCATGCTCGGCCACGGCGGCCTCGTCGTCTTCGACGATAGCGTCGATCTCGCGCGCCAAGCCCGCTTCGCCTTCGAATTCTGCGCCAAGGAAAGCTGCGGCAAGTGTACGCCGTGCCGCATAGGCTCGGTACGCGGCGCCGAGACGGTCGATAAGATCATCGCCGGCGAGAACGTGGAGAAGAATGTCGCGCTGCTGCGCGATCTTTGCGACGTTCTGACCGACGGTTCGCTCTGCGCTCTCGGCGGATTGACGCCGCTGCCGGTTCTCAGCGCCCTCGACAATTTTGCGGAAGATTTCGCGCCCCGCCCCAATCGCGTTGCGGCGGAATAGGAGGCGAATATGGCTCTCGTCCAGGAACTCGATTTCGGCACCCCTATCCGCGTCGGCCCGGCGACGGTCACGCTCACCATCGATGGGCAAGAGGTCAGCGTCGCGCCCGGAACTTCGGTGATGGCCGCCGCGGCGACGCTGGGCGCGAAAATCCCGAAACTCTGCGCAACCGACATGCTGGAGTCCTTCGGCTCCTGCCGG
>DASZFX010000502.1:0-7543 GCA_035939375.1 Roseiarcus sp. | reverse complement strand
AAGGCGTCGAACGAAGAGGAAGAAGTGCTCTTCGCTGCGATCAAGAGCCGTCTCAAATCCAACCCAGGTTGGTACGGCCGCAACGCCGCTTCGATTCGAGGCGTCACCGAGGAGACGACGACCGGCGTCCATCGCCTTTATGTGATGGAGAAAGAGGGCAAACTGCTCTGGCCCGCGATCAACGTCAACGACAGCGTGACCAAATCGAAATTCGACAATCTCTATGGCTGCCGCGAATCACTCGTCGACGGCATCCGCCGCGGCACAGATGTGATGATGGCCGGCAAAGTGGCGATGGTGGCTGGCTTCGGCGATGTCGGCAAAGGCTCGGCCGCGTCACTGCGCAACGCCGGCTGTCGCGTGATGGTCTCCGAGATCGATCCGATCTGCGCGCTGCAGGCGGCGATGGAAGGCTATGAGGTCACCACCATGGACGAAGCGGCGCCGCGCGCCGATATTTTCGTCACCGCCACAGGCAATGTCGACGTGATCACGCTCGACCACATGCGGGCGATGCATGATCGCGCCATCGTCTGCAACATCGGCCACTTCGATTCCGAGATTCAGGTCAATGCGCTGCGCAACTACAAGTGGCACAACGTCAAGCCGCAGGTCGACGAGATCGAATTTCCGGACGGCAAACGCGTGATCCTTCTCTCCGAAGGACGGCTGGTCAATCTCGGCAACGCCACCGGCCATCCATCCTTCGTCATGTCGGCGTCCTTCACCAATCAGACACTGGCGCAGATCGAGCTTTGGACCAAGCCCCGCCAGTATCAGAAAAAGGTTTATACGCTGCCCAAGCGCCTCGACGAGAAGGTTGCCGCGCTCCATCTCGCCAAGATCGGCGTCAAGCTGACAAAGCTCACCGAGCAGCAGTCGACCTATCTCGGCGTCGCGCAAAACGGCCCGTTCAAAGCCGATCACTATCGCTATTGAGTAAGGCGCTCAGAACGACTGCACTGCTCGGCCGTGCGGGGCCGTTTGGAGCCGATCTCCATCGCTACTCAGAAGGCCGCAAGCCGAGCTTGTGGCCATAGACCGTCACCTCGCCGACCGCGCCGACCGGAGCGTATTCGGCGAGCGCGGCGGCGACGTCGGCCTGGGCGAAGGCCCAGTCCTTCCACTTGTCGTTTTCAGTAAGGACGACGTCCGGCTTCTTGTTCTCGATATCCGAAACCAGCGTTTCTCGGTCGAATCGCAAATAGGTTTCGTACTCTCGGCGCGTCGCCTCGTCCGGCGCGTTGCTTCTCGTCAGATATTGGATGGAGGCGGTTATCCATAGACCCATGGGCGTGTTGACCCATTCGCCCGAGACATGTCGGGTCAGGGGAAAACCCAACGAAATATCCGGGCCGACGACAAGGATTTTTGGGCGGGGAGCGAGCTGAGCGACAAGGCGCTCCAACGCAGCCAAGTCCTGACGGGGCGCGCGATAAAAATAGATGAAGGCGAAGGCGAGCGTGATCGCGCCGATGGTCAGAACGACGAGCGTATTCTTTCGCCACGAAGCGGCGACAGTCTCCAGAGCGAAGGCGCCATAGCCGAGCGTCATCAAGGCCACGGCAGGATAGACATGGTACGGCCAACTCTTGGCCTGAATGAAGAAGACGGCCATCGCGCCTAGAGAACCAAGCGCGGGAACGGCGATCACGCTGTCCCCGATCCGCCCCCGCCCGAACAGAAGAAGGCAGAGGCTGAGAGCGGACCAGCACTGAAAGCCTCGATTGAGGGCAAGGCCGATCAAGGGCGTGCGAACGGGCGCATAGACCGTCGCCACGAGGGGAACGATCTTATGGAGATAGGCGGGGAAAAGGACGATGGTCAGAGCAACAACAATCGCGGTGAAGAAAGCGGCCGCATAGAGTTCGATCGCGGTCAGAAGGCCTCTCAACCCGATCCGCCAGGCGAGATAGGGCAGCGCTGCGAGTATGATCAAGGCCAGATGCGGTTTGATCGACGCCATCAGCGCGCCGCCGAGACCCGCCAGCACGGCGAGCGAGGTTTCGACCTTCGCGCCCGAGGCGCGAGCGATGAAGGCCGAAAGCAGCGGCAGTCCGGCGACCAGCCCGAGATGCTCGCGTTGATCGAAGTCGTGGCCGGGCAACAAGGCGATCGCGCCCACCGCCAAGGCCAAGCCCGCCGGCCCGATCTTCTGCGCAAGCCCGGCGCGGGCAAGAATGAGGGCCGACAACGAAAGACTGGCGAATATCGCTACAAAGCTGATGAGAGCGACCATCAACTCGGGCGACGCTCCGAGCAAGCGCGCGATCCACGTCCCGGGCATATAGATGAAGATGGCGGCCGGCGGATTGCTCTCGATGAAATCGACATAGGGCGTCTCGCCGGAGAGGATCTTCTCGCAAAGCGTGATCAGCCAGGAGACGTCCGCTGACGTTTCCCAAAGGCTCTGCGCCAGACCGGCCAGCGCCAGGATGGCGGCCGCGGGCCAAAGCGTGGGAAACGCCGACCCGAAACCGAGGCCGAACGGCTTGACCTTGCCCTGCTCGGCGAACGCCGTTGCGGCGAGTTGGTCAGTCATGGCGAATCACGATCGCAAGTGGAACGCCGCGCTGAGCCGATTGCGCCGTTATCATCGAGAAGGGCTCATCATATGCGCCGTCCGGGGCCGCTGAAACATCCGCGAACGGCTGATCGATACAACGAGCGCCAGCATGACCAGGATAGTCGACACCTGATAGTACAAGTGAGTGACAACAAACTCTTGCAGCTCCGGCCACAACCACAAGAGAACGAAAAAGAGCAGTCGATGTATTTGTTCGCGATCCAAATATGCGGTCACGAGCATATTTCTTAGGCGAGATCGCGCTGCGGACCTATGGCTAAATCGAGGAGCTGGAGGGGTGAAATGCACGCCTGCGGAGAGGAAAATCTTGGCTTTAAATGAGCTGGATTGGGCTAATGGCGTATCGTGAACGAGCCTTGCCGCCATTGGTCTCAAGAGCAGCACGCATTCGCCGCCGCTAAGTGTGAAGCTCCGCGCGAGGCCGAGCATGGCTGATCCATTCGATGCGATGCGAGACTCTCCACACCTAGCCAAACAGGGTTAAGGAACGCTTGCTTCAAGGGCCCCCCTACTCAGCCGGGGAGCCCCCTGCTAGAAGTGCGGGTTTGAGCGCGGCTGGCGGCTCGGGGAGGCGGCAATGGAATGGGAGCAATCCCGCGAATCGACCAATATCGAGGACCGCCGCGGCGAGGGCGGCGGCGGCTTTTCGATCGGCGGCGGGGGCGGCGGCCTCGGCATCGGCGCGATCCTGGTCCTGGCGGCGATCGGCTATTTCACCGGCATCGACCCGCGCATTCTGATCGGCGGCGCCGAGATCCTCACCGGATCGGGCGGCGGCGCGATTCATCAGACGCCGACCCAGAGCGCGCCGACCCAGAGCGCGCCGACCCAAACCGCGCAGACCCAAACCGCTGCGCAAAACGATCCGACGCGCCGCTTCGTGGCGAAAATTCTCGGCCAGACCGAGGATGTGTGGACCAAGATTCTCCCGGAGCAAAAGGGCGTCAAATATGTTCCGCCGACGCTCGTGCTCTATAGCGGCGCGACCCGTTCCGGCTGCGGCCAGGCGCAGTCGGCGATGGGCCCGTTCTATTGTCCGAATGACAAGAAGGTCTATCTTGACATGTCCTTCTTCAACGACATGCGCAGCAAATACGGCGGCGGCGGCGATTTCGCCTATGCCTATGTCGTCGCCCACGAGATCGGCCATCACGTCCAGGATCAGCTCGGTATTCTCACCAAGGTCGACGAGGCCAAAGCCCAAGTGAGTCGCACGCAGGCCAACGCGCTTTCGGTCCGCATCGAATTGATGGCCGATTGCCTTGCCGGCGTCTGGGCCTATAACGCCAACCAGCAATGGCGCGTTCTCGATCCAGGCGACGTCGAAAAAGCGTTGGCGACCGCCCAAGCGATCGGCGACGACCGTTTGCAGAAAGCGGCGCAAGGCTACGCCGTGCCCGACAGTTTCACCCACGGCACGTCGGCGTTGCGGCAGAAGTGGCTTCAGACCGGCCTGGACAGCGGCCAAATCGATTCCTGCAACACGTTCAAACAATAGATCGAGGGATCGGGCCTTTGGACCAGGTCCCCTTTCGGTACATGCATTCGGGAGGAGCGTCATGCCCGTCAATAAACAGATCCTTCTCGATTCGCGGCCGACCGGCGCGGCGGAAACGCGCAATTTCAAGCTGATCGAGGGAAACGCTCCAACGCCCGGGCCTGGCCAGGCGCTGGTGCGTCATCTCTATCTTTCGCTTGATCCTTACATGCGCGGGCGCATGAACGACGCCAAATCCTACGCCAAGCCGCAGGAGCTTGGCGCCGTCATGGGCGGCGGCACGGTCGGCGAAGTCGTCGCGTCGAACAACGAGCGCTTGAAGCCCGGCGACAAGGTCGTCGGCATGGGCGGCTGGCAAAATTATTCGTTGACCAATGGCGGCGACGTTCACGTCGTTGACGCTTCGCGCATTCCGATCCAGGCCTATCTCGGGTCGGTCGGCATGCCGGGCGTCACGGCTTGGTACGGTCTCAACAAGATCATTGCGCCGAAGAAGGGCGAGACCGTTGTCGTGACGGCGGCGACGGGCGCCGTTGGATCGGTCGTCGGCCAATTGGCGAAGCTCGCCGGCGCGAGCGCTGTCGGCGTCGCCGGCGGCCCGGAGAAATGCGCTTATGCGCGGAGCGAACTCGGCTACGATATTTGCGTCGATCACAAATCGCCGAATTTCGTCGCAGAGATGAAGGCCGCGCTGCCCAAGGGCGTCGACGGCCTTTTCGAGAACGTCGGCGGCGTTCCGTTCGAAACCGCGGCGCGGCTTTTCAACGACTTCGCCCGTGTCGCCGTCTGCGGCGCCATCGCATCCTATGACGGAGCGCCGCCGCCGGCGCTCAATCTGTTCCAATTCCTCGTCAAACGGATCAAAGTCGAAGGCTTTATCGTCTCCGACCACTTGGCGCTTTGGCCGACGGCGCTGGCCGAACTCGCCGGCCACGTCGCGGCCGGCCGTATCCGCTATCGCGAGACCGTCGCCGAGGGCCTGGAAAGCGCGCCGGAGGCGTTCATCGGCATGCTGAAAGGGCGCAATTTCGGCAAACAGCTCGTCAAGCTTGCGTAAGGGGCGTCGCTTTCCGTCGACGCGCGCGAGAGCGGGGCCCATGACCAATCTCATCACCGATCTCAATGGCGTGCTGGTCGGCGCGGCCGAGGACGCGGCCGTCGCCTCGGGCGTCAGCGTCGTGATCTTCGAAGGGCCGGCGGTCGCCTCGATCGCCATTCACGGCGGCGCGCCAGCGGTGCGCGACAGCGCGCTGCTCGAGCCCGAGATGACGGCGCCGGCGGTCGATGCGCTTGTTCTGTCGGGCGGCTCCGCCTTTGGGCTCGATGCGGCCGGCGGCGCGCAGGCGCGCCTCAGGGAGATCGGGCGCGGCTATCCGGTCGGTTCGCAGCGCGTGCCGATCGTACCGAGCGCCAGCCTGTTCGACCTCGCCAATGGCGGCGACAAGAATTGGGGGCGGCGCTCGCCCTATTGGGATTTGGGCTATCAGGCGGCGTTGAACGCCGGCAAGGAATTCTCGCTGGGGACAGCCGGCGCCGGCTATGGCGCGACGACCTGCGATCTGAAGGGCGGCCTCGGCTCGGCGAGCGCGACCTCTTCGCGCGGCTTTCTCGTCGGCGCGCTTGTCGCGGTCAATGCGGTCGGCGGGGCGACGCGCGGCTCCTCTCCGAATTTCTGGGCCGCGCCCTATGAGCGCGGCACGGAATTCGGCGGTCTCGGCGAGGGCGGCGCGGCCGACGCGCTGACGCTGAGGCTCAAGGGCGAAGCGCCGACCAATACGACGATCGGAATCGTCGTCACCGACGCCTCCCTGAGCAAAGCGCAGATGAAGCGCATCGCAATCATGGCGCAAGACGGCTATGCGCTCGCGCTGCGCCCGGCGCATGCGCCGACAGACGGCGATGTGGTTTTTGCGGCGACGACAGGTCGCGCCAAAGGAGGGCCGGACCTCAGGGACATAACCGAAATCGGCATGCTCGCCGCCGAATGTCTCGCGCGCGCCATCGCGCGAGGCGTCTACGAGGCGACGTCCTTGGGAAATTCCATCGCGCCGCGGTGTTGGCGCGACGTCTATGGACGATAGGTTAGGCGTCGCTGTCGCAACCGGCCGCGCTCAAGTCTGCGTCGGCGCGGCGTCGCGCGGCTCGATATAGGCGATGCGCATGTTATTGGTCGCGCCCGGCGTGCCAAAGGGCACGCCGGCGACAATGATGATGCGCTCGCCGACCTCGGCGAAGCCCTCGGCCGCAGCGTGTCGGCAGGCGCGCTCGGCCATGTCGCGTTCGTCACGCGCGTCTTCGGTGACGATCGCATGGACGCCCCAAACCAGCGCCAGCCGGCGCGCGGCCGAAATATTCGGCGTCAAAGCGACGATCGAAGAGCGCGGTCGTTCTCTTGCGATGCGCAGGCCCGTCGAGCCGGAGGCGGTCCATGCGCAAATCAGCTTCAGATCAAGCGTCTCGGCGACGTCGCGGGTCGCGACCGCGATCGCGTCGGCGCCGGTGCGCTCGGGCGTCGCGCGTTGGGCGGTGATGACCGCAGGATAGATTTCTTCCGATTCGACCTGTTCGCCGATGCGGTTCATCGTGGCGACCGCCTCGCGCGGATATTGGCCGGAGGCGCTTTCCGCTGAGAGCATCACCGCATCGGCGCCTTCGAAAACGGCGGTCGCGACATCGGAAACTTCCGCGCGCGTGGGCACCGGCGAAGAAATCATCGATTCGAGCATCTGGGTCGCAACGACGACGGGCTTACCGAGCCGGCGGGCCGTGCGAGTGATGCGCTTTTGCAGGCCGGGCACCTGTTCGAGCGGCATTTCCACGCCGAGGTCGCCGCGCGCCACCATCAATGCGTCCGACACTTCCATGATTTCATCGAGCCGAGCGATCGCCTGCGGCTTTTCGATCTTGGCCATGACCATGGCGCGCCCGCGCACAATCATGCGCAATTCGGCGACGTCTTCGGGTCGCTGCACGAAGGAGAGGGCGATCCAGTCGATATCCTGCTCCAAAGCAGCTTCGAGATCTTCGCGATCCTTTTCGGTCATCGCCGAAGTCGGAATGGTCGTGTCGGGCAGGCTGACGCCCTTCTTGTTCGACACGCGGCCGGCGACTTCGACAATTGTCCCGGCCTTGCCCGACGAGACGCTCGTCACTTTGAGCAGCACCTTGCCGTCGTCGATCAGCAAGCGATGGCCGGGCGCCAGCGAATCGAGAATTTCCGGATGCGGCAGGCAGACGCGCGATTGATTGCCCGGCGCTGGATCGGAATCGAGCGTAAAGGCTTCGCCCTTGCGCAGCAGCACGGCGCCGCTCTCGAACTCGCCGACGCGCAATTTCGGCCCTTGCAGGTCGATAAGGATGCCGATCGGGCGGCCAAATTGCTCTTCAAGCGAGCGGATCATCGCAATGCGCTCGCGCATGGCGTCATGCGAGGCGTGGCTCATGTTGATGCGGAAGAC
>DASZFX010000501.1:0-19611 GCA_035939375.1 Roseiarcus sp. | reverse complement strand
GACTGCGTTACGGCGCATCCGGCGTGACCCATCTGGACGTGCTGCGATGGGCGACGGAGGGTTCGGCGCGCTGCTTGGGCCGCGACGACATCGGCCGCATCGCCGTCGGGCTCGAAGCGGATTTGGCGATGTTCACTTTGGACGAACTGCGCTTTTCCGGCGCGCACGACCCGCTCGCCGCGCTCGTACTTTGCGGCGCTTACCGCGCCGACCGCGTGATGGCGGCGGGCCAATGGCGCGTCGTCGACGGCGCGCCGGCAGGCGTCGATCTCGAAGCGCTTCTCGCCGAACACAGCGCGGCGGCGCGCGCTTTCGCTTGAAATACGCCTAGAACATCGGGTTCGCGATTTGAATCGCAGAGGCTCTGGAAACAAACGCCAAGGCCACGGGCCGCCATTATTTGGAACAGTGACCGGAAACGCGCCGACCGAAAGGTCTGTCAAGGCGCGCTTTGCGCGCCGCCGAAGGCTGGCTAAAGCCCTTGACAGACCTTTCGGTCGGCGCACAGGAGCCCCTGTTCCAAATAATGGCGGCTTGCGCCGCCCGCCGCCCGCCAGGTGAGTTCATTTGGGGGTCCGATGCCTAGAGCGCCTCGCCGCCGTCGATCGTCAATGTCACGCCGACGATATGACGCGCGCGGGGGCCGGCGAGAAAGAGGACGGCGTCGGCGATATCGGCGGGGGCGGCGATGCGGCCTGCCGGGATGCGGCGCGTCATCGCCTCGCGGTCGAGCCGACCGGCGGCGAAATCCGCTTCCACGCCTTCGGTCAAGACATGGCCGGGCGCGACGCCATTGACGCGAATGCCCCTCGCCGTCCATTCGAGCGCCATCGACTTGGTCAGGCTGTCGAGCGCCGCCTTGCTCGCTGAATAGAGCCCACAGCCGGGCGCCGGGCGCGCCGCGCTGATGCTGCTGACATTGACGATCGCGGCGGGTCTTTTGTTTGCGATCGCCCAGCGCGCCAGAGCCTGGCCGCAGAACAAAGGGCCGTTGACGTTGGCGCCGAAGAATCGCGTAGCATCGTCTCCCTCGGCGTCAATGAGAGGGACAAGAGCGAAGAAGGCCGCATTGTTGACGAGAACGTCGACGGCGGCGAAGGCTGCGACAGAGGCCTCGATCAACCTTGCGCATTCGGCAGGGACGCTGACGTCGCTCTGCACGGCAAGCGCGCGAGCGCCGGCTTCGCGCCGAATATCGGCCGCGCTTTCCTCGACAGCTTGCCTGTTTCGACTGGCGACGACGACATTGGCCCCGCTCCGGCCAAAGGCGCGGGCGATCGCGCGGCCAATCCCGGTTCCACCGCCGGTGACTACGACCGTCTGTCCTTTGAAATCTGCGGGTTCGTCCGCGCCGTTAGTCATCGATGCGGCCCCATTGGGAGAGAAACAGTATCAACGACACGCTGCAGGCGCCATACCCCGTCGAGGCTGCCGAGGACGGCGTCCTCTTGGCGCGCATCATCGCGAGACCAAAGCGGGCTTGTGCGCCAGCGCCGCTGCGACCTGGTCGCGCGTCCACACGCACATCTCCCTCGGCGGATAAGGTTCGATATAGTCCGTAACGCGAAACAGCACGTCGCGCGGCAGGCCAAACGGCTCGTTGAAGAAGTCGATCAGCCGGAAGCGGCCGGCTTTGATGTCGGTGTTCTTGAACCCCGTCTTGTTTATATGGTTCGTCATCATCAACAATTCGATCTTCGAAGCGCAGAAATTGCGCAAGGCGCGAAGTATGAGGTCGTCGGACAAGTGGAACAGGCAGTCCCGACAGAACCATACATCGGCGGCGGGAAAAGCGTCTGCGGCAATGTCGAAGTCGAGAAAGCGCCGCCTCGGATTCGAATAGCTCCTGCGATTTTGCTTGATCAAGGACCCGGCGATGTCGCCGCCGATGTAAGTGAGGCGGGGTGGGAAGGCCACTTCCCTCATCCAATTGAAATCGCCGCAAGGCGCGTCGAAGAATGTCCGGATGTCGAACGCCCTGACAAAATGTTCGAGCCGGGCGCGCAAATGGCGCGTGTAGAACAATGTCGAACCGTCCCCGCTCCGGCTTTCCTTGTTTCGCCATTTGTTTCGGGACGCTATGTCCTCGAATATTCTTCTAAGGTCCGACATCGTTCAGAACTCAACGCCGCTTAAGATGCGACTTGCTTTTGCCGCTGTGCTTGCGGCCTCTTTGCGAGGCGTCATCGGGCGCGCTTTGCGCGCTGGTTGTTTAAACTGAAGCCCGGCCGAAGGCCTGGCCAGGGCGACGAAGCCGTGCATTCGGCGCCGCCGGCTCCATGGATTGGATTGCTTCGCTTCGCTCGCAATGACGCCGCGCCGCTTCGACATCGCCGCCTTCTAGGAGGAAGTGAGCGCCGTCCGGTCGGGCGGCTCTTCTTTGACGGTCCATTTGGCAAGCAGGCTCGACAATTCTCGATCGTCATAGACCCGTCGAAAGCGGTCGAGCGTTCCCAGACGCTGAAATACGTCATGGAGGAATGAACCCGCCGGCGGGCAGGCCCATAAATCGTAGTTCGATCGCTCGAACATCGCGCTCCACAGATGCAGAAACGTCGAGTGTTTCGCCGCCGAGGCCACAGCGTCGCGACAGGTCGGCAACAACGGGCGCCAAAAATGGTCGGCGTCGATCGGATAGAAGTCGAAGACCTCGCGCGCGAGATGATCGATGTGATGCTTCTCGGCGAGATCGGTGAGCAGAAACGGTCCGATCGCGCCCCAGGATTGGTCGATATCGACCGCGTCTTCGGCGCGGCGGATGAGATCGATCAACAACGGATGGTCGGACGGCAGTTTCAGGACCGCATTGTTGATGAGGGCTTTGCCGCGCGCTTCCGCCTGGCGGCCATAGACGATCGGCTCGCCCGAAAAATCCGGGCGGCGCAGGCAGATGAGGTCGGAATCGACCCAGCAGCAGCCGGCGTCGCGAATGAGCTTGTAGCGGAACATGTCGGCGAACATGGCGAGAGACGGCTTGCCGCCCGTCAAGTAGCGATCGATCAGGGCGGGATCGGGACAAATCCGCCGCGCCGGCGCCCATTCGACGCCGGCTGGCAAATCGAGATCCTCGTAGCAATAGACGCGCAAATTCGCGCCGACATGGGGAAAGGAGGCAAGGCAGCTATAGGCGGTCGGGTTGAGCGGTCCGCGCCAGAAGGTGGCGAATTCGTTCGCGCGATCGATTGGCGGGCGCATCAAAGGAGCGATCCGAAATCGAGCGGCAAGGCGAAGAGGGTCAAAGAGGGGAACAATTTAGAGAATTCTCGCCAGGACGTTGCGATTGACGTCTTCCCAGTCGCCGAAGAAGGTTTCGGTCGCCAGCCGTCCGTGCGTGACGAATTCGCAATAGACGTCGAAAATCCAGCTCGCATTGATGTCGTCGAGCAGCAGGTGCTTGCCACGGCCGCCTTCGGCGAGGCGCAGACAATTGCCGACATCGGCGCGGCAGACATCATCGGTATGTCCGCCGTCGACATGGTAGATGTCGAAATCCCACTCGGCGCGGTTGGCGGCGAGCTCCGGCAGAACGGCGCGCGAATCGCCTTGCAGATAGCGTACTCTTCCGGGAAACTCCGTCGAAAGGTAGCGAATGCATTCGTTCGTATATTTGTGAGCGCCGATGTCGACGCCCGTATAGGTCAAGCTCGGATTGGCGGAGAGGGTGAGCAGCGCGCTATGGCCGGCGTTGACGCCGATCTCGAGCAGCGACGTCTTAAATCGCGTCGCTCGCCAGAGATTTCGCCGCGCCGGCGCCAAATCCGCGGCCGGCGGATTGTCATGATACGCGGCCTCGCCGTCCCAATAGAATATCCCGCCTTCCAGTCTCTCTCCGGCGTCTCTGACGAGACCATTGAGCGCCTTCATGCGCCTCATGAAGGCGGGGGCGCAGATTTCGCTCAGATCGTCGCGCGTGATCGAATAGTCTGGGATTGCGGACGGAGGAACTTCCTTTCCCGGCAATAGGCGACGGCCCGCCGACTGCCAGGCGGCCAGCGGCGCCGGATTGAGGGCCCCGCCGCCGGAAGTTTCAGCCGCTCGGCCGGCGGCTTTCAGGTCCTGCATCGGCGTCAGGTCATACTCAGAAAGCGATGCGCGATCGCGCTGATCCGCGACGCCGTCTGAATATCGAGATCGGTGATCTTGAACCCGGCGTCATGGGTGCAGAAAGAGAACGAGACCTTGTTATAGGAATTGTGGAACTCGGGATGGTGGTTCAGAACCTCCGCCTCGATCGCGACCTGCACAATGAAGGAAATGGCGTCGCGGAAGGTCTTGAAGGAGAAGGACGCCTCGATGTTCGGGGCTTTGACCGACCAGTCCTTCAGTTTCGCCACTTCGGATTTGATCTCGGCCTCGCTGAGGATCTTATATTTCGCCATACGCGCCTCCTCGACGACTAAAATGGGCCCGCCGCTCGTAGCGCGGGCAGTCGTCGAGCCTTTTAGCCGGCCGGCCGGCGACGACGCAACAAATCCCCAACGCCCTCGGTCTCCACTTGGGCCTCGGCCGCCAGGGGACGTTCAACTAGCAAATTGGCCCGGCGACGCGATGTGGCCTTGGCCACAGGACGGCGACCAGGCGCAGGCTAACACTTGACGAGAACGTCGCCCCTTGAAACCGGCGCTTGGTTGCCAACGTATAGGAATTGCGCAAAGGTCGCGCGCTAATTATCGATCGCCCTGGGGGAGATCGAACAGAATTTTCCGCCAGATCTCAAAGGCGCCATCATGCTGGAAGTTCGCAGAAAAGAGATTGCGCGCGCGTCCGTCCTGGACAAACTAGGCCTTTCTCCTTTGGTTTCGACCTCCGCGGTCAATATTTCGGCCTCTCATCACGCCCATGTTGTAGAACAGTCGGTCCCGGCGCGCTTCCACATCGATGGTTTGACGATCGACGCTCCCGCGGGCGTGTATCACCCGACGCCCAGTTCGAGTTCGGAACTTTTTCTCCGCAACCTGAAGGCGATGGACAGGAACAGATTCCCACGGGTCCTCGAGATCGGCGCGGGCTGCGGCGCAATTTCATTGTATCTCGCCGCGCATTGGAAAGCGCAGGTCGTCGCCTCCGACATATCGCCCGACGCGATTGAATCCATTCAGAAAAACGCTGCGGCGAATGGGTTGACGATCAAGACCGTCAATTCCGACTTGTTCGAGAAAATCGAGGAGAAGGACTTCGATCTCATCATCTTCAACGCCCCGTTGATCGACAAAGAGCCAGAGAACAATGTCGAACGATACAGTCTCTGCGATCCCGGCGGCCAGATTACGCGCGCCTACCTGCAGCAGGCGGGACGGTTCCTAAAGAAAACCGGGATGGCGATCGTCTCAATTTCCAGCAACTCCGCCTATGAGGCGCTCGAACACGTCGACCTCAGGTTGAGGATCATCGGTTTCGAACTCTCCTACAGCGGCTTCTGGTGGGCCGTAGTCGGCGCTGAAATCTAGACGCGCCGGCCCTCGCGTTCCTCTAGGACTCCACGGCAAGGCCGGCGAGGTGCTCGGGGAGCCGCCAGAGTTGGCTAGGGTCCGGCTTGTGCCGGACCGGCGCAATCTCGCCTCGCCAGGCGACACCCATGATCTGTGCGGTCTCATAGACCATCGTCCGCCACCCTTGCGCCTTCAGCGCATGGAGGGCGCTCGCGACATGCGGCGAGGCGAGATCATGGAACAAGATCATCGCGGTCGGTTCTAGGAACCGCGCGGTCGCCAGCGCGTCGGTCTTCGGCGCGTCGCCGTCATGATCGCCGTCGATGAAGGCGAACGACCAGCGCCGGCCGTTTTCGCCGAGCCGGATCACTTCCGCGGGACTGAAGCCGGGAACGAAGATGGCGCGGTTCTCTCCCCCAGCGCTCCGCACTGTCGCGGCAAATTCGCGATTCCATCCCGGATCGGCAAGCCGAGGTTCGACGATATGCAGCGAGGCGAGCCCCGCGGCGAGAAGATGACAACTCGACCAGCCGCGCCAGGCGCCGATCTCGAGGCCGTGCTTGCCGGAGAAGAGCCGCGCGCTGGCGTAAAGAAGCGACGCTTCGTCTCTGTTGATGAAGCCGATCTGCGGATCACGACGGTCTACGTACCAGGTGTGATCGATCTCTTTCCTGAAATAGGGCCAGGTCGCGGTTCGCTTGTCGCCCGCGATCATGTTGGGAAAGTGCGACGCAAGGTCGGGAACTTCGAGATTCTCCGACACATAGTCCTTCGACATTCGTTCGAAGCTCCAGCATGTTCGGCTCGAGACGCATCGAGGCTCGGCGCGGACATTCGCGCCGCGGCGGGACGACCCCGCCGCAGGCGGCAGAGATAGTGCCTCCCGCCTTGAAATCCAATGGCGGGAGGCCGGTCGCCTCGCCCCTTTCGCCGCCGATCCCCGACTTGATCCCTGGGCATGGCGCCGCTAGAGCTTGGAAATCAGGGCGAACGATCCCTGGTCTTGGGGCCGCGCAGTGGATCGTTCCGCGCGGAAGAAGGGGCGCTCATGTCATCGGTCTGGGTTTCAATGGGCGTTGCAACCGTTGTTTTCGCTTGTGGGATCCTCGGCCTCAATCTGCAACAGCTGCTGCCTGAGCCGCACACGTCGGATCGCTCGCGCGACATGATCGGGGCGATGGTCGGTCTCGTCTCTCTTCTCTTGGCCTTGGTCCTCGGGACGATCATCGGCTCGGCCTACGGTTTTTACGCCAATCAAAAGGCCGAGTTGGAGAGTCTTACCGCGCGCACGCTTCAGCTCGATCTCGCCCTTTCCGAATATGGGCCCGAGACGAAGATCGCGCGCGATCGAATGAAGGCGGCCATCACCCATGTCCATGACATGTTCTGGGGAGGCGAGAAGACAGCGCAGGAGTTGACGGTTGCATCGGCGATGGGCGTGTTGCGGGGAATGGACGAGTTTCTCGTCTCCCTCAATCCGCAAACGCCGGCGCAAAAGCAATTGCTGGCGAACGCCGGCGTCCATTGGGGATCGATCGAGCAAATCCGGCTCTTGATGTCGCTGCAACTCGCCACTCCGGTCTCCTGGCCGCTCTTGATCATCGTGGTGTCGCGGTCGCTTTTGCTCTTTGCCGGCTTCGGCTTGCTCTCGCGCATCAACGGCACGACGGTCGCCGCCCTCGCCTTTGGCGCCTTTGCGGTGGCGAGCGCGGTCTTTCTGATCCTCGAACTCAGTCGGCCCTTCACCGGCCTGTTCCGGATACCGCCGGCCGCGCTGGAGCAAACCATCTCCGCGCTCGACGGCTAAGAGGCAAACCCATCACCCTGAAAGAGATCGACGAAAGGTCTACATGCCCGCGCCCTATCGCATTCTTGGCTACGCCGTCGTCTCAGCCGACGGCATGATCGCCGATTCGACCGGCCTCATGCCGAACGAGCTCATTTTTGACGCGGACAAGGAATTTTTCGAGCACGAACTCGATCTCGTCGACGCCGTTGTGCAGGGACGCAATTCCTACGAATACCACGCCAATTCGCCCAAGCGCCGTCGGCTGGTCCTGACCCGTAAGGTCGACACGTTGGCGCCCGATCCGAATTTTGCGAATGGCTTCTTGTGGAACCCAGATGGCGCGCCCTTTCCCGAAGCATGCCGGGCGCTCGGGCTTGCCGAAGGGACGATCGCCGTTCTCGGCGGTCCTCATGTCTATGATCTGTTCTTAAGGATCGGCTTTGACGCCTTCTATCTCTGTCGCGCCGAGAATGTGACAGTGCCCGGCGGCGTGCAGGTCTTCCCGGAGGTCGGATCGGGGCGTTCGCCGGAAGACGTTCTGGCGCAATTTGGGCTGGCGCCGGGTCCGGTTCAAACTTTGGACGGAGCCAACGCCCTCACCCTCGTCGCTTGGGCGCCGCGCGCCGGCGCTTGACGACTAGGGGCCGGATGATGCGGCCAGCGCGGCGTTCGTTGCCCGCGCTTGACCCTATGGCTAGATTGATTTTGAGCTCCATCGGAGGGTTGAAATGCCCCGTTCGCTCGTCGCGTTCGCGCTTGCCGTCCTCGCTCTTTTTTCGTCGCTGGCTCGCGCCGCCGATCGAGCCGTCGCAGATTGCGGTCAAATCGCTGATCCCAGTCGCGCCGTTTCCGGCTGCACGCTCGTGCTTCAGCGAGGACTGGCGGTCGGCGCGAAAAACCAGGCGCTGGCGCTGACCAGCCGCGGCTTCGCCTATTCGAACCTTGGCGACCTCGAACGAGCGTTTGCCGACCTCAATCAGGCGGTGGCGCTCGATCCGACCAATGCTTTCGCCTATGTCAGTCGCAGCTCCGCCTATCTCAAGAAATACGATTACGATCGCGCCTTGGCCGATTCGAGTCAGGCCGTACTCCTCAACCGATCGCTGGCCGCGGCCTATGCCGCGCGCGGCTTCGCTTACGTCGGCAAAGCCAATTTTGATCGGGCGGCAGCCGAATTCGATCAGGCGATCCTGCTCGATCCGCGGCTCGCCTTGGCCTATGTCGGGCGCGCGGTGGCCAACAACGGCAACAGCGACTTCGACAAAGCGCGCGCCGATACGGATCAGGCGTTGCTTCTCGATCCAAAGCTCGCGGCCGGATATGTCATCCGCTCTGTGGCGAATATGGGCAAGGGCGACTACGTGCGTGCGCGCGCCGATGCAGATCAAGCGCTGGCGGCGGCGCCGAGCCTCGCCTTGGCCCATGCCGCGCGCGGCGCGGATTATTTTCTTGAAGGCGACAACAGCCGCGCGCTCGAAGAATACAACGAGGCGGCCTTGCTCGACGCCAAAGACCCTACAGTCCATGCGCTGCGCGCCGAGGTCGAGGCGAGGCAGGGCCAATTCGACGCCGCCGAGGCCGACGCCGAGGCCTCGCTACGCATTTTCCCCGCGCAGGCTGGGCCGCATGCTTTTCTCAGCTATGTCTTCGCCAAGAAGGGCGATTTCAACCGGGCCTCCGCCGAAATCAACGAAGCGTTTCGCTTCGATCCGAAGAGCCTTGCAGCGGTCCTCTATCGCGGCGAGCTCCATTTGATGAAGGGCGACGCGCAAGCGGCGCTGGAGGATTTCCAATCCGTCCTGGCGCGCAGCCCGCTTCAGTTGGCGATCGCTGGACGCGACGCCGCGAAGAAGGCTTTGGCGGCCCAAACGACCGCCGCTCCCGCGCCGCAGGTCGCCTCGCGAGCCGATGCTTCGAACGCGCCCGCCTCCCAGGCCGCTGCGCCTCCCGCAGACAAGACGCCGCCGCTCGCCGTGGCGATCGCTCCTCTCGGCAAGCGCGTCGCCCTGATCGTCGCCAACAGCGCTTACAAAGGCGCGCCGCTTGGAAATCCGACGATCGACGCGGACATCGTGGCGGCGAGCCTGACCGCCATCGGCTTTACAGTCAAAGTGGCCAAGAACGCCGACCTTGGCGGGTTCGACTCCGTGGTGAGCGCCTTCGCACAAGATGCGAGAGGCGCGGACGTCGCTTTGTTCTATTTCGCCGGCCATGGCTTCACCGTGAATGAAGGCGTCCGACCGGTCAGCGTGCTGATGTCGACGTCGGCCGATGTCTCAGCGAATTCCGAACGGGTGCTGAGAGCCGGCGGCATTCCTCTCGACGACATTGTCGCCTCCCTGGCCGGTCAAGCCAAGGCGACGCTGATCTTCGTCGACGCCTGCCGGAACGATCCGCGCCTCAGCCGGGGGATCGGGGGAAGAGGGCGCGGCTTCGACCGGTTGGAGCCGGTCGAGGGGGGAAGCCTGTTCGTCGGATTGTCGACGCGGCTCGGCGAGACGGCGCAGGACGGCGATGAAGGCAAGGGCAGCCCCTTCGCCCGCGCTTTCGCCAAGACGATCGAGACCAAGGGCATGCGCATCGACGACGCCTTCCGCCAATTGCGCGACGCCGTGAAGGTCGAGACCAGCGGCAAGCAGATCCCGGATATCGTTCAGGACGATCTGCCCAACGGAGCGATAACGCTGGTCAATGCGGCGAGCGCGCAATAATTCTTGGGCTTGAGGCGCGGCGAGGTACGATCGAGGTACGATCCGCTCAGAGCGCTAGTCTAGCAGTCGATCCCCTCGACCGCGGCGATCTCGATGCCAAAGCCGGAGAGCCCGACGTATTTCCTCGGATTCTCCGTACGCAACCGGATCGAGGACACGCCGAGATCGCGCAATATCTGCGCGCCAAGGCCGATCTCGCGCCATTGCATCGCGCGGACGCTCTCCGAGCTTCCCGCCGGCTCGGTCGGCGCCAGATTGGTCGGCACGCCGGCGGAGCCGTCGCGCAAATAGACGAGCACGCCGCGTCCCTCCTGCTTGAAGCGCTTGAGGGTGCGCGGAATGACGCCGCCGCCGAAAATATCGCCGATGATGTCTGTGCGGTGCAGCCGCGCCGGCACGTCGCGTCCCTCGCCGATCGGGCCGTAGACGAAAGCGAAGTTCAACACCGAATCAAAGGGCGTGCGATAGGCGTAGCCGGCGAGTTCGCCGATCTCGGTCTTGACCGGAAAGCTGGCGACGCGCTCGACCAGCTTTTCGCGCGCCTGGCGATAGGCGATGAGATCGGCGACGGCGATGCGCTTGAGATTGTGTTTGACGGCGAAGGCCTCGATCTCGGGCCCGACCATAACCGTGCCGTCGTCATTGGCGAGTTCGCAGATCACCGCGACTGGCGGCAGGCCGGAGAGCTTGCAGAGATCGACCGCCGCCTCGGTATGGCCGGAGCGCATCAGCACGCCGCCGTCCTTGGCGATGAGCGGGAAGACATGGCCGGGCCGCGCGAAATCGCTGGCCGCCATGTTTCGATTGGCGAGCGCGCGCGCAGTATTGGCGCGTTGCTCGGCGGAAATGCCGGTGGTCAGGCCATGCTTGACGTCGACCGATACGGTGAAAGCCGTCCCCAGCGGCGCGTCGTTCATCGCCACCATCGGCGACAAATGGAGACGCTGCGCCTCTTGCGCCGTCAGCGGCGCGCAGACGATGCCGCAGCCAAACCGAATGATGAAGGCCATTTTTTCGGTCGTGCAGAGGGTCGCCGAACAGATCAGATCGCCTTCGTTCTCGCGATCATCGTCGTCGGTGACGACGATAATTTCGCCCGCCGCCAGCGCCTCGACCGCCTGGGTGACCGAATGGGACATTTCGCTTTCCTGATGAACGCCAAAGGAGGCGCCGAGAAAATCATTGGGGGTGACGGCGCCGCGGGTCTCCTTGAAGATGAGTTCCGCCGTCTCGCGCGAAATCCAGGCGCCTTCGTCCTTACAGATCTGCGTGATCGCGCCCGGCGAAACGCCGATCCGGCGCGCGAAATCCGCGCGCTTGACGCTATGGCGCGTCAGCCAGTCGCTCAGCCTCATATGGAGAATTTAGCGCAGGCTGGATTTATTGCAACTAAAGAACGGCGTTTGGCTTTAGTTTCATTAAATTACCGGTTTTTTAGCGGCTTTTTCGACCGCGACGCCAATACCGTCCGCCGTCAGCGACCGACCGTTGGTTACGGCATCCGCCAGGCGATCAAGGCGTAGCAGCGCCAGGCCTTCGGCCCCGGCCGATGAGCCAAGCGCGCCGATCGCCGTCTCGCCGGCAAGGATCGGCGCCCCGGCGGCCGGCCCAAGCGCCGCCAGCTTCACCTTGACGATGCGTTTGCGGACGCCGCCGCGATGGCGCATGCGCGAGACCACTTCCTGTCCGACATAACAACCCTTTTCGAAGTCGACCCCGTGCAGCAGGTCCATATTCGCATCATGCGGGAAGGCGTCGCCATAGGGAAAGTCGACGCCGCCCTTCGGCGCGCCGATCGCGATGCGATGGGCCTCGTATTCTTGGGAACGCGACGGGCCCAGCGCGTTGGCCGCAGCGCGGGGCGCGATGGCGCGAAAGCCGAGCCGGGCGTCGCGCGGATCGGCGAAGGCGAAGCCGTCGATTTTGTCCGGCTGGCCAGCCCAGCAAGCCACGACCGCTTTGTCGGCGCTGACATCGGCGATCGAGGCCTTGGCGCGCAGCCGGTAGAAGCCGAGCCGCTTGAGGAGGTCGGCCGCCACGATTGCAGGACAATCTATGAGGAAGGCGACGCCTGACTCGGCCGGCGCACGATAGAGGAAGAAGTCGAACAGGATTTTGCCCTGCGGCGTCAGCAGCGCGGCGTAACGCGCCTCGCCGGTCGCCATATGCTCGACGTCATTGGTCACGAGCCCGTGGAGAAACGCCGCCGCATCCTCGCCGGAGACGCTGAGCACGCTTCTGTCATCGAGCTGCGTCCAATTCGTCATGCGCATGCGCCTTTCGCGGCCAAGAGAAGCGACAAGATAGGACTGACAGATAGGGCGAAGGGCGGCGGGCGCAAGTTTTCTTCACGCGGCTTTGCGCAAAAGCTCTTCTTCGACTTGGCCAAGCCGCTCTTTGCCGAAGAACATTTCGCCGCCGACGAAAAACGTCGGAACGCCGAACACGCCGCGATCGACGGCGGCTTGCGTATTGGCGATGAGTTTCTGCTTGACGTCGTCGTCCTTGGTGCGAGCGACAAGCTTTTCGCCGTCGAGGCCGGCTTTGCTCAAGGCCGCGGAGACGATCGCAGCGTCGTCCATCCTCAAGCCGTCCTCCCAGGTCGCGACGAGCACGGTTTCGATATAGGGCGCGGCGAGGCCGAGCATTTCGGCCGCGACAAGCCCGCGGGTGATCATGAGGCTGTTGACGGGAAAGTACGGATTGAAGCGAAACCTGCTCAGCCGATGTTTCTCGACGAAGCGGCGAATTTCGAGGCGCTCGTAGGCGAGCTTGCCCTTGATATCAGCGAAGGCGACCATCGGCCCCTGATTGCCGGTCGCCTTGAAGATGCCGCCGAGCAGGCAGGGATTGACCAAAAGCGCGGCGCCCGTTCGCGCCAGGATCGGCGGCAACGCGCGATACGCGAGATAGGCGTTCGGGCTGCCGAAGTCGAAGATGAATTCGATGGTCTTCATCCTACTGGCTCACCATTTTTCCGCCCAAGGGCGCAGGTCCATTTCATGCGTCCATGCCGAACGCTGCTGCTGGTGCAGCCAGACGTAGTTCTTGGCGATCTCTTCAGGCCGCAAGATTTCGTCGCGGGCGAGACGTTCTGCGGCGTCCGGCGTGATCGAACGGATGAAGGCGCCGTCGATCGCCCCGTCGATCACGACATGGGCGACGTGAACGCCCTTGGCGCCGAGTTCGCGCGCCATGCTCTGAGCAAGCGCGCGCAAAGCGTGCTTGGCGCCCGAAAAACCAGCGAATCCCGCGCCGCCGCGTATGCTCGCCGTTGCGCCGGTAAAGAGGATGGTGCCGCGCCCGCGAGGCGTCATCACGCGCGCCGCCTCGCGTCCGGCAATGAAGCCGGCGAACGCCGCCATCTCCCAGACTTTCGTATAGACGCGCGTCGTCGTCTCGACGATCGGAAAGCGGACATTGGCGCCGATGTTGAAGACAAGGACTTCGAGCGGCGCGATCTCGCGCTCGATGCGATCGACCAGCGCGGCGGCCTCCTCCTCCGAGCGCGCATCGAGACCGAAGGCGTGCGCTTGCCCGCCCGCCTCGCGGATCGATGCGGCGAGCGCTTCAAGCTGGTCGACATGGCGCGCGCGCCGGCTGAGGCAGGCGATGAGTCCCTCGCGGGCAAACGCCCGCGCGATCGCAGCGCCAAGTCCGTCGCCCGCGCCGACGACGAGACAGGCGCCTTTTTTTCCTGAGCGTTCGGACATCCGCGTTCCTCGCCGAGAGGAGCGAAGCGCGAAAGGAATTCGCCGTCAAGGAGACCTGGCTTGGAGATGAGCCTCTCGTCGCCCTCAACGCTTGCCGCCGATCCCTGCGACTTCGACGACCAAATCGGCCAACCTTTCCGCGGCGTCTGGAACGCCGGCCTCCTTGGCCGCAGCGGCGGCCGCCGCGAGCGGGGCAGGATCGGCGAGCGCCTTGCGCAGAGCCGCCGCCAGGCGCTCCGGCGTGAACGCGCTTTGCGGCATGACTTCCGCCGCGCCGCTCGCCGCGAGGATCGCCGCGTTGGCGGCCTGGTCTTGATCCAGCGCGTGCGGGAACGGCACGAGAATCGACGCGCGTCCGATCACCGCCAGTTCCGAAACGGTGGAGGCGCCCGCTCGGGCGATGATGAGATGCGATGAAGCGATACGTTCGGGCAGGTTGGGGAAGAATTCGGCGACCTCGACCGGGAAACTCAATCGTGCACAAGCCGCCGCGACGCGCAGCTTGTCCTCGCCGCGCGCCTGTTGCGTCAGCCGCAGGCGCTGGCGCTCGCCATCGCTCAAAAGGGCGAACGCGGCTGGGACGACGTCGGCCATGACGCGCGCGCCTTGCGAGCCGCCGGTGACGAGCACGCGCAATCGTCCGTCGGCGAAATTCGGAAAAGGCGAGGCCGCCGCGGCGACTACGGCCGGGCGCACCGGATTGCCGGTATAATGCGTCTTGCGGCGAATTCTTTCATCGACGCCTTTCAGTGTTGGAAACCCCGTCGCGATCGCCCCGACGCGGCCGGCGAGGAACCGGTTGGCGCGGCCCATCACGGCGTTCTGCTCATGCAACAACGTCGGCAGGCCGAGCCAGGAGGCCGCGAGCAGCGGCGGCACGGTCGGATAGCCGCCGAAGCCGATGACCGCGAGCGGCGCGGTCTTCTTGATCAAAGCGCGCGCGACGAGAATTCCACGCCCCAGCACGAGCGCCGCGCGGGCTTTCGTCAGGACCCCGGCGCCGGTCGGCGTCGCGGAAGGAATGGCGTGAATGGCGCGCGCCGGAAAATCGGCGCCGTAACGAAGCGCGCGCTCGTCTGTCGCCAACTCCACCGGAACGCCACGTACCGCCAAGGCGGCGGCCAAGGCTTGGGCGGGAAAAAGATGGCCGCCGGTGCCGCCGGCGCTGATAAGAATCGCCGGCGGCCCGCTCAAGGCGGGCTCGCCAAGGGAGCGGCGGTGAGGACGGCGCGCGGGCGCTTGCGGGTCAGCGCGATCAGGAAGCCCATGCCGAGGGCAAGAGCGAGAATCGACGAGCCGCCGTACGAAATGAAAGGCAGCGTCATGCCCTTGGCCGGAATGGCGCGCAGATTCACCGCCATATTGATCCAACTCTGCACGCCGAACATGATGACGAGGCCGGCGGCGGCGAAGCGGCAGAACGGATCTTCGTTGCGGGCCGCGAGCAGCAAGCCGCGCAGAACGATGAAGCCGAAGAAGGCGATCAGCGCGAGGCAGGCGATCATGCCGAATTCCTCGCCGGTCACCGCAAAGACGAAATCGGTATGCGCGTCGGGCAGGATGCGTTTGTAGACGCCTTCGCCCGGTCCGCGGCCGAGCCAACCCCCCGAGAGAATGCTCTGCAACGCGGTGTCGACCTGGAACGTGTCGACCATACCGCCGCTGGAGTCAGGGTCGACGAAGCGCAGGACGCGCTCGTGCACATGCGGCGACAGGCGGAAGGCGAGAAGCGCGCCCGCCGCGCCGACGCCGCCGACGCCGGCCACCCAGAACCAATGCAGGCCGGCCATGAAGAACAGGGCTGCCCAGACCATCGAGACGAGCATGGTCTGACCGAAGTCGGGCTGCAATATCAAAGGGCCGATCGAGATCGGCAGAAGAAGGATCGCAATGGCGACGCCGGCGATTTTCGTGCGCCCACCCGCGCCCTCCGAGAAAGCCCAGGCGGCGAGAATGACGAAAGCGGGCTTCAGGAATTCCGACGGTTGAACGCCGAAAATCCAGCGACGCGATCCTTTGACCTCGACGCCGAAAAACAGCGCCAAAACGATCAGCGCCAGACTGACGATGAAGACGATCAGCGCGGCGCGCCGCACATGGCGCGGCGAAAGAAACGATGTCGCGATCATCAGCAGCGCCGAGGGCGCCAGCAGCAGCGCCTGACGATTGACGAAGTGGAACGTCGGGAGCTTGAGCCGTTCGGCGACGGCCGGGCTCGCCGCCAGCGTCATCACCAGGCCGATCACCATCAGCGCGCCAAAGGAGAAGATCAGCCAGCGATCGATGGTGCGAAACCAATCGGCGAAAAGCCCGCGTTCAGCGCGCGACATCATGTGTTGGCTCCCCAGCGTGTAACGACGGCGCCCTCAGACATGGGCCTCGGCGCCTCTCTGCGCGGCGATGAGGTCTTGAACCAGGCTGCGAAACTTCTCGCCGCGCGCCTCGAAATTGGCGAACTGGTCATAGGAAGCGCAGGCCGGCGACAGCAACACCACCGGCTCTGGCGCCGCGCTCGCCGAGGCGTCGCGCGCGGCAGCCGCGGTCGCGGCCTCCAGAGTGCCGCTGCGTTCGAAAGCAGCGCTTCCTGCCAGCGTCGCCGCGAAGGCCTCGCTGGCCGCCCCGATCAGATAGGCTTTGGCGATCCGCGGAAACAGCGCCCGCAGCGGCTCGAGCCCGCCCTCCTTGGCCTTGCCGCCGGCGATCCAGAATATGTCGCTGAAAGAGAGCAGCGCCTTCTCCGCCGCGTCGGCGTTGGTCGCCTTCGAATCGTTGACGAAGATCGTACGGCCGATCCGCCCGACCTCCTCCATGCGATGAGGCAGGCCTGGAAAGCTTGCGAGCCCGCGTCCGATCTCGCCCGCCGAGAGACCAAATTCGCGCGCGACGGCGGCGGCGAAGGCGGCGTTCTGGGCGTTATGCGCGCCGCGCAACGCCCTTGCGCCGGCAAGCGCGATGGACGTCTCTTTGTGACCCTCGCCGCGCAAGACGATCTTTCCGCCCTCGACGAAAACATCGGCAGAAGGCTCGGCCCCGGCGGAAATCGCGACGAGGCGCTCGGGGGTCGGGTCTTGCCGCGCGCGAAGCCTCGCCGCGATGGCGCGACAGCATTCATCGTCCACGCCGATCAACGCGACCTTGGCTTCCGCGACCAGCCTCTCCTTGATCGCAGCGTAATTCTGCATCGTACCGTGACGATCGAGATGATCGGGCGTCAGATTGAGCAGCGCGCCGATCGTCGGATCGATCGAGGGGGCAAGATCGATCTGGAAGGACGAACATTCGATGACATGCGCGCGCTCCACGCCCGGCGGCTCGAGGTCGAGGATCGGAACGCCGATATTGCCGCCGAGTTGGACATCGCGGCCGGCCTGACGCAGGAGATGCGCGGCAAGCGCAGTCGTCGTCGATTTGCCGTTGGTCCCGGTGATCGCGACAAAGGGCGAACCGGGGGCGGCGCGGCGCCGTTCGCGGCAGAAGAGCTCGATGTCGCCGATGACCTCGACGCCCGCGGCGCGCGCTCGTCGCACCGTCCAATGAGGCTCAGGATGGGTCAGCGGCGCGCCGGGCGCCAGAACAAGCGCCGCGAAAGCGCGCCAATCGGCGCCGCCAAGATCGACAAGCGCCAATCCGGCTTCACGCGCTTTGCTCCGCGCCGCTTCGTCATCGTCCCAAGCAGCGACCACGGCGCCGCCCGCCGCGAGCCCGCGCGCCGTCGCCACGCCAGACCCGCCGAGGCCGAAGAGAGCGACTTTGCGTCCCTCGAAGCTGCGGGCCGGGATCATGTCACCTCAGCTTCAATGTCGAGAGGCCGACCATCGCCAGGACGAAGGCGACGATCCAGAAACGCATGACGATCTGCGGCTCGGACCAGCCGAGTTGCTCGAAATGATGATGAATCGGCGCCATGCGGAAGACCCGCTTCCCGGTCATCTTGAAAGAGGCGACCTGCACGACAACCGACAAGGCCTCGACGACGAAAAGCCCGCCGACGATCGCCAGTACGATCTCGTGCTTGATCGCGACCGCCGTCGCTCCGAGAAGACCGCCGAGCGCCAGCGAACCAGTGTCGCCCATGAAAATCTGCGCCGGCGGCGCGTTGAACCACAAGAAGCCGACGCCGGCGCCGATCAGCGCGCCGCAGACCACCACCAGATCGCCGGCGTGCGGCACGTGATTTATGCCGAGATAGCGCGCGAAGAAGAGATTGCCGACAAGATAGGCAATGAGACCCAGGGTCGCCGCGCCGATCATCACCGGCACGATGGCGAGGCCGTCCAACCCGTCGGTCAGATTGACCGCATTGCCGAAGGCGACGATGACGAAGGCGCCGAAGAACAGAAATCCCCAGCCGAGATCGGCCACGAATCCGTTGAAAAAGGGCACCGCCAGCGACGTCGCCCCCGCGCCGCCGACATAGACCATGGCCCAGCAGGCCAAAATCGCGATGGCGAATTCGCAGGCGAGGCGCGAACGGCCCGAGAAGCCGCGATCCGATTGTTTCGTGACCTTCAGATAGTCGTCATAGAGACCGATCGCGCCGAAACCAACCGTCACGAAAAGTACGATCCAGACATAGGGGCTTTCGAGATTGGCCCAAAGCAAAGCGGAGGCGATGAGACCCGAAAGGATCATCAATCCGCCCATGGTCGGCGTGCCCTTCTTGGTCACCAAATGCGATTGCGGCCCGTCGAGACGGATCGGCTGGCCCTTGCCCTGTTTGAGACGCAGCGCCGAAATGATCGTCGGCCCGAAGAAGAAGACGAAGAAAAGGCCAGTGCCCGCCGCGCCGATGGTGCGGAACGTGAGGTAACGGAACAGGTTGAAGGGGCTGAACAGATGCGAGAAGTCGGCGAGCCAGGTGAGCATGGTCCAATCCTAATTATGCGGCGCTGGCGTCGCCAGAAAAGTTTGACTTTAGCGCGGCGACGACCGGCCCCATTCGGCTGCCGTTCGAGCCTTTGACCATCACGACGTCGCCGCCGCGCAACGCCTCGAAGAGCGGCGCTTGAATGTCGGCGGCTTTGGCGCTCCACGCGCCGCGCATCGCCGCGGGCGCGGCTTCATAGAGGCCGCGCATCAGCGGCCCGGCGCAGAAGAGGAGATCGATGCGATTGCGTTTGAGATCATCGGCGAGCGCAATATGCATGGCCGCGCCCTCCGACCCAAGCTCCAGCATGTCGCCGAGCGCGGCAATGCGCCGCCCGCCCGCCGGCGCGGTCGCGCCGAGAAGATCGAGCGCGGCGCGCATCGAGGCGGGATTGGCGTTATAGCTCTCATCGATCAAAGTAATGGCGCCGCTTTTGGCCGCAAGCGTGACGCGCTCGCCGCGTCCCTTGGCCGGCGCGAATTCGGCAAGCGCGGCGGCGCTTGCCGCGACATCGACGCCAAGGGCGCGGGCGAGAAGGATCACGCCCAAGGCGTTCTGCGCCATGTGCAACCCAGGCGCGCCGAGATCGAAGCTTATGTGGCGGCCGTCGATGCGCGCTTCGATCCGCGAACCGCGACCGCGATGTTCGAAATTGACGAGCCGCGCGTCGGCCTCCGCTCCGGCGCCGAAAGTCGCAACGCGCGCTCCGGCCGCTTCGGCGCGACGCTCGAGCAGTGCATATTGCGGCGCATCCAGCGGGAGAATAGCAGCGCCGCCGGCTTCGAGCCCGGTGAATATCTCCGCCTTGGCCTCGGCGATCGCCTCCAGCGAGCCCAGATATTCGATGTGTACTGGCGCGATCGTCGTCACCAACGCGGCGTGGGGGCGCACCATTGCGACAAGCGGCGTGATCTCGCCCGCATGGTTCATGCCGATTTCGAAGACGCCGTAGGCGGCGGCCGCAGGCATGCGCGCCAGCGTCAGCGGCACGCCCCAATGATTGTTGTAAGACGCCGCCGCGGCGTGAACGGGGCCCGCCGCGGAAAGTACGATGCGCAGCATTTCCTTGGCGCTGGTCTTGCCGACCGAGCCGGTGACCGCG
>DASZFX010000500.1:0-9766 GCA_035939375.1 Roseiarcus sp. | reverse complement strand
GTCTCGACCACTTCGACGAGCTTCAAGCGACGCGCTTCAGGCGCGAGGCGCTCGGCGATTCGCGCAGCAAAGAACATGTCGGAGAGATCGCGCGCACAGCGCCGCTCGACGCCGTGACGAAGCACTTTGACCGCGACGGGGCGCAATTGCCTGTCCTCGACGACGCGTGCGCGATGCACCTGGGCGATCGAGGCGGCGGCGACCGGCTCGCCGAATTCGGCAAAGATTGTCCCCAGCTTCGCGCCGAAGGATTTTTCGATCGTCTCGATCGCGACACTTCGCGTGAAAGGGGCCATGCGGTCCTGCAGCAGCTCCAATTGGCTGACGACCTTCGGGCCGACAATGTCGGCCCGGGTCGAGAGGAATTGGCCGAGCTTTACGTAGGACGGGCCGAGCCGATCGATCGCCGCCGCGACGCCGCCGCGCAGGTTACGCCGGGCGATGAGATTGGCGAGGGCGAGCGGCGCTCGGCCCAGCGGCGGCAAAAGCTGCGGATCGAAGCCGACGAAGACGCCTTCGCGCGCCAGCACGAAGCTGGCCCGGGCCAGGCGAACACAATGACCGAAGGCGAAAAGAAACGACAAGCCTAAAGCTTCCAGCCCGAATGAATGGCGACGACTCCGCCCGACAGCCGCGTAAAGTCGGCGCGCGCGAAGCCGGCGTCGGCGATCATGGCGCGGAAGCGTTCAGCGCCCGGAAACCGGCGGATCGATTCGACGAGATAACGATAGGGCTCGCCGTCGCCGGCGACCACCCTGCCAAGCGCCGGGATCGCAGTGAAGGAATAGGCGTCGTAGAGGCGATCGAGGACGGGCGTTTCGACGCGTGAAAATTCCAAGCAGAGGAAGCGTCCGCCGCGCTTGAGCGCCCGGAAGGCTTCTTTCAGCGCCAATTCGATCCGTGGCACGTTGCGGATGCCGAAGGCGATGGTGTAGCCGTCGAACATATCGTCGGCGACGGGCAGGGCCTCGGCGTTGCCCTCGACGAAGGCCACCCGCTCGCCGCCCTTGCGATGCAAAGCGCGCTCGCGCCCGACGCGCAGCATGTCGGCGTTGACGTCGAGCGCGGTCACCCGGATGCGCGCTCCGCCGGCGGCGGCGACGCGGAAGGCGACGTCGCCGGTGCCCCCGGCGACGTCGAGATGTCGAAACGGGCGGCCCTTCGGCGGGCGCAGCTTGGCGACGAGCAGATCTTTCCAGACGCGATGCAGGCCAAGAGACATTAAATCATTCATAAGATCGTAGCGGTTGGCGACCCTGTGAAAGACGTCATCGACCAAGCCCTGCTTTTCATCGAGGGGCACCTGCCGATAGCCGAAATGCGTGTCTTCACGGGCGGTTGGGGACATGTCTCAAACTCCGACGACGGACAATACCGCTCGCGAGCCGGCGAAGCCAGAAGCCGATCCTGCCGGCTTCGTACAGGCTTAATCGGGCCGAGGATCAGGTTAATGCGAGGCGGCGCCCCCGATCTTGGCCAACGCCTCAGGGCGTGACGATGTATCGCGTCGCGCCGTCGCGCGAGGCTGTCGCCGCGAGCCGGCCTTCTCGCGCCATGAAATTGACATGGGCGAGAAGCTCGTTGAAGGCGAAGCCCATCTGATGCGGATCGAGGTCGCGCGAGAAGATCACCGGGAGCAGTTCGGCCGCCGACAAAGGGCCGGCGCGACAGGCCTCGAACATCGCGCCACAACGCGCTTCGTGATGCGCGATAAGTTCGTCGATGCGATGATGCAGGCCGAAGAACGGAAGGCCGTGGCCGGGTAAGACGAGCGTTTGCGGCGCGACGCCTCTGCGCAAAGCCGCGAGCGACCGCAGGTAGAGACCGAGCGGGTCGCTGTTTGGATCCATCGCCAGGACGCTGACGTTCGGCGAAATCTTGGCGAGAACCTGATCGGCGACGAGGAGGACGTCAGCCGCTTCGTCATGCAGCATGAGTTGCTCCGGCGAATGACCGTCGCCGGCTAAGACGGCGAAGTCCCGTCTGCCGATCCTGAGGCGATCGCCTGCGACAAGACGCTGGAACGTCGAGGGCAGCGGAGCGACCAGGCGCAGATAGTTGTGCCCGAGCGTGCTGAGCTGCTCGATCGTCTCTACATCGAGACCGTTGCGGCGGTAGAAATCCGTGTGGACCTTCGCCGCCAGCCGGCCGGGATCGAGCGCAATGCACAAGCTGTCGAGATAGGCGGAATGGCTCGTGAGGAGCTCGATGTCGAAGCGCCGGCAGAGCCAGCCGGCGAGCCCGATGTGATCGGGATGGGCGTGGGTGACGACGAGCCGGGTCAGGCGTCGGCCGGCGAGCGGCCCGGCGAGCAGCGCCTCCCAAGCCTCTTTCGCCGCATCCTGCGCGATGCCGGCGTCGATGACGGCCCAGCCGTCGCCATCCTCGACAAAGTAGAGATTGATATGATCGAGCCGGAAGGGCAGCGGTAGGCGCGCCCAAAACAGGCCGGGCGCCACTTCGATCGTTTTGCCCGGCGCCGGAGGCGCGGGATGGGGATGCACCAGCGACTTTCTTTCGGCGCCTCTCGCCGATCGCGGCTCCGCCGTCATGCGAGGCCGCTCCATTCGATCCATCGACCGTGATAGTCGACGACCGCGAGCAGCCGATCGACGACGCCATGCGGCCAAAGCGAGAGACGCAGCGCGGCGCCGCGTTCGGCGAGAGGCGGCTCCGTCTCCATTCTCAGCCAGGCGAAAGGGGCTGTCCTTGTTGCGCGGCCGGCGGCCTGGGCGATCGAGGTTTTGAGCGCGGCCTTTGTCGTCTGAGGCAAATATTGCCAAACGATACTATGGACGAGCGTCAGAACGCGGCCATCTTGACCGGCGGCCAACTCGCGCGCGCCAAAGAGAGCGGCGTCAATCGCCTCGACGCGGATGTCCTGCGACGCGGCGAGCCTAAGGGCGGCCGCGGCGCGCGTAATGCGCGCTTCCTGGTCTGGCCAAATATAGGCAAGCATCCGCTCGCGTTCGACGGCATTGCCGGCGTCGATAGGCTTGCTGTCGCAGCCGCGCCGGTCGGCGATCGCGATCGAGGGAGAAAATTCCTCCCGATTGCCGCGCCACTCGCAGCCGATGCGCACGCTCGCATCGCTCGCGCCCCAGGCGAACCAGCCATAGTCATAGGCGAAGCGATCGAAGAGCAGATTGAGGCCGGCGCTCGCGCCGATTTCGCGGATGGCGAGCGGCAGTCCGCAGAGACGGGCGATCGTCAGATAGCCCGTCAGAAGGAGAGCGGAGCGGGCGACTTCATTGGTCTGTGGCGGGCTGTCGAGGATGGAGGCGAGGCGCGCGTCGTCGCTGGCGATGGTCGCAGCGACGCCGCGCCACAGCGCGTCCTCGGAGGGCGAAGGATTGGGCGGGTAGAGGGAAGCGAGAGAGGGATGGCCTTCGCGGGCAAGAAGGTTCAGCGCCCCGCAGGCGCGCAAGGCGAGAGCGTCCGCCCCTGGATCGCCCGGCCAGTTGAGCAGCTTTGCGCCGAAGGCTGACTCCTCGGACAAGTGTGCGAAAAGCGTGCGGCAGACAACCGCGGTGAAAGGCGAGCCGAGCGCGTCGCACCATCCCGCCTGGCGCCGAAAAATGTCGCGGGACCCGCTCGTCATCGACGGCGCGCTCGATGCGCATCGCGCCTGTCGGCGGCCGTCACGCCGCCAACTGCCGCAGCACGTAGTGCAGGATGCCGCCGTTCTTGAAATATTCGAGTTCGTCGAGCGTATCGATGCGGCAGATCAGCGGCGCGCGCTCCGTCCGTCCGTCGGCGAAAGCGATTCCCGCTTCGAGCTTCTGACGCGGCTTGAGGCCGTCCTCGAGGCCGCGGATCGTCACCGTCTCGTCGCCCTTGAGGCCGAGCGTTTGCCAGGAGGCGCCTTCTTCGAAGACGAGAGGCAAGACGCCCATGCCGACAAGATTGGAGCGATGGATGCGCTCGAAGCTCTGGGCGACGACGGCGCGCACGCCAAGGAGCTTGGTGCCTTTGGCCGCCCAATCGCGCGAGGAGCCGGCGCCATATTCGCGGCCGGCGAAGACCACGAGCGGGACGTTCTCTTTCTGGTAGCGCATCGCCGCGTCATAGATCGCCAAGCGCTCGCCGGACGGATAATGGATCGTGTACCCCCCTTCGACGACGTCGCCGGCGGCGTCTCTCACCATTTGGTTCTTGATGCGTATATTGGCGAAAGTTCCGCGCATCATCACTTCGTGATTGCCGCGCCGGGTGCCGTATTGATTGAAGTCGATCGGCCGCACCTGATGCTCGATGAGGTAGTGGCCGGCCGGGCTCTTCTCGCGGATCGAGCCGGCGGGCGAGATGTGGTCGGTGGTGATCGAATCGAGGAACAAGCTTAAAATGCGCGCGTTGACGATGTCCGTCACCGGCGCCGGCTTCATCGAGATGCCTTCGAAATAGGGCGGCTTCTGGACATAGGTCGAGCCCATGTCCCAGGCATAGGTGCGGCCGGCGGGGACCTTGACCTTGCGCCAATTGGAATCGCCGTCGAAGACGCTCGCGTATTTCGTCTTGAACATTTTGGCGTTGATCGTCGCCTCGATGAAATCGGCGACCTCGTGAGCGCTCGGCCAGATGTCCGTCAGCATCACCGGAGCGCCGGCGCGGTCATGGCCGATCGCCTCCCTGGTCAAGTCGACGCGCATCGAGCCGGCAAGCGCGTAGGCGACGACGAGCGGCGGCGAAGCGAGGTAATTGGCGCGCGTGTCGGGATTGACGCGGCCTTCGAAATTGCGGTTTCCCGACAGCACGGCGGCGACGACGAGATCGTGCTTGGCGATCGCCTCGGATATCGTTTCCGCCAGCGGGCCGGAATTGCCGATGCAGGTCGTGCAGCCGAAGCCGACGAGATTGAAGCCGAGCTTGTCGAGCGATTTCTGCAACCCGGATTCGTCGAGATATTCCGCGACGACCTGGCTCCCCGGAGCGAGCGACGTCTTCACCCAGGGCTTGCTCGTCAGGCCTTTGGCGGCGGCGTTGCGGGCGAGCAGGCCGGCGGCGATCATCACGCTCGGGTTGGACGGGTTTGTGCAAGAGGTGATCGCAGCGATGACGACGTCGCCATGACCGAGATCGAAATTCGTTCCCTCGACCTTGTGGCGCAAGCCCGCGTCGTCCGTTTTCTTGAATTCGCCCGCGAGGGCTGCGGCGAAGCCCTCCTTCGCGCCGCTTAAGAGCACCTTGTCCTGGGGACGCTTCGGGCCAGCGAGCGAAGGGGCGACGTCGCCAAGATCGAGCGCCAGCGTGTCGGTGAACGCGGGATCCGGCGTCGTGCGCGTGCGGTACATCCCTTGCGCCTTCGCGTAAGCCTCGACGAGCGCGATGCGGGCGCCCTTGCGCCCCGAGGTCTCGAGATAGCGGATGGCTTGCGTATCGATAGGAAAGAAGCCGCAAGTCGCGCCATATTCGGGGGCCATATTGGCGATCGTCGCGCGGTCGGCGACCGTCATCGCATTGAGGCCGGGTCCGAAGAATTCGACGAACTTGCCGACGACGCCCTTCTTGCGCAGCATCTGCGTGACGGTCAGAACGAGATCGGTCGCCGTCACCCCTTCATGCAATTCGCCGGTCAGCTTGAAGCCGACGACTTCCGGCAGGAGCATCGACAGGGGCTGGCCGAGCATCGCCGCTTCCGCCTCGATGCCGCCGACGCCCCAGCCGAGCACGGAAAGGCCGTTGACCATCGTCGTGTGACTGTCGGTGCCGACCAGCGTGTCGGGATAAGCCACCACGACGCTCTCGCGCCCGTTCTTCTCCCTGCGCGTCCACACGGTCTGGGCGAGATATTCGAGATTGACCTGGTGGCATATGCCGGTGCCGGGCGGAACGACGGAGAAATTCGCGAAAGCCTGTTGGCCCCATTTGAGAAAGCGGTAGCGCTCCTGGTTCTGTTCGTATTCGCGTTTGACGTTCTGCCCGAGCGCTTTGTTGTTGCCGAAATAGTCGACCACGACCGAGTGATCGATGACGAGATCGACCGGAACCAGCGGATTGATCTTGTTTGGATCGCCGCCGAGCGTCTCCATGGCGTTGCGCATGGCAGCGAGATCGACGACCGCCGGCACGCCGGTAAAATCCTGCATCAGCACGCGCGCGGGGCGGAAGGCGATCTCGTGCTCTTTCTTGCCGCGATTGTCGAGCCAGGCGGCGACCGCTTGGATGTCGTTCTTCTTGACTGTGCGCCCGTCCTCGTGGCGCAGAAGGTTTTCGAGAACGACTTTCATCGAAAAAGGCAGTTGCGAAGCGCCCGCAAGGCCGTTCTTTTCCGCCGCTTTGAGAGAATAATATTCGTAAGTCTTGGCGCCGACCTTCAGCTTTTTGCGGCACTTGAAACTGTCGAGAGAGGCCATCGACATCTTCTCCGGAGCAGGCTTTAGGCAATGCGGCGACTTATAGATAAGTTCGAATGGGCGGGCTACAGAAACAATCGCGGCGGGCTGCGACTCGAGCGCTCAGGTCAAAGGGAGCCAAATGCGCTTTCGCGCAGAAAACATCGGCGTCGATCGTGGCGGCCGGCGGCTGTTCTCCGATCTCTCCTTCGAGGTCAAATCAGGCGAAGCGCTGATCGTCCTTGGACCAAATGGCGCGGGCAAGACCAGCTTGTTGCGGGCGATCGCGGGATTATTGGCGCTGGCGGCGGGAGCGCTGTCCGCCGATGGCGACGACGACGATGAAGCGACCCTCGGCGAGCAAGCCCATTATCTCGGTCACGCCGATGCGCTGAAAAGCGCGCTGACGGCGGGGGAGAATCTCGAATTCTGGGCGGAGATGCTCGCGTCCCCGCCGCGCGCGGATCGCCTCTCGCGACAGAGAGAACAGGCGCCGGCGGCGCGCCGGCCGATGACGGCCCTCGCCGCGCTCGATCGCCTCGGCCTCGGCCATGTCCTCGACTTTCCGGTCCATGCGCTTTCGGCCGGACAAAAGCGACGGGTCGCCCTTGCCCGGTTGCTCGCGGCAGACAGGCCGCTCTGGCTGCTCGACGAGCCGTTGACGGCGCTCGACCAGGCGGCGCAAGCTCGCTTTACCGAGATCATGCGCCAGCATCTTGCCGCCGGCGGCCTCATCGTCGCCGCGACCCATGCCCCGCTCGCCCTCGACGGCGCCCGTGAATTGCGCCTCGGCGCAGCATTGGTTTCGCCATGATGAAGGCCGCCGCCGCGCTTTTCCTGCGCGAATGGCGGATCGCCCGGCGCATTGGCGGCGGGGCGTCGATCGGCCTCGTCTTCTTCCTCATCCTGGTGACGCTGATTCCTTTCGCCATCGGGCCCGACCTCGGCCTCCTCGCCCGGATCGGCCCGGCGATTCTGTGGATCGCGGGGCTCCTGGCGACTTTGCTCGGCGTCGACAGGCTCTTCCAGAGCGACGAGGAGGACGGTTCGCTCGATCTCCTCATCAACGCGCGCTTGCCGCTCGAGCTCGTCGTTCTGGTCAAATGCGCCGCTCATTGGACGGCGAGTGCGCTGCCTCTCGTCGTGGCGAGCCCGATCTTCGGCCTGATGCTGGCGCTCGACGCCAGGGCGCTCGCTCTCGTCGGAGCGAGCCTTGCCGTGGGCACGCCGGCCCTGACCATGATCGGCGCCGTCGGCGCGGCCCTCACCGCCTCCCTGCGCCGGGGCGGATTGCTGCTCGCGATCATCGCTCTACCCTTGACCATCCCGGTTCTGATTTTCGGCGTCGCCGCCGCTTCGGCGGCGAGCGGCGGCGCAGCGCCTTTCGCCCCGCCCTTCCTGGCGCTCCTTGCGCTGACGCTGCTGGCCATCGCCGGCGCGCCGTTTGCGGCCGCAGCAGCCTTGCGGCATGCGCGGGATTAGGCGATCGCAGAAGGCATGCCGCTTAAGGCCTCGCGCAAGAGCTATTCGCGGTTTGGCGTGATCAGAGCCCGCCATCGCGCAGAGGCTCCGCGGAAACGTCGGACGAGCAGGCGGTAAGAATGAGGGCGAAATGATTGCGGCCTTTGCGGCTGGTTCGCGGCCACGCCGCATTGCCGCCGCGCCGCCGGAGGACTAAAAGACCCGCCGATGCCGAATCTCGCGAATCCGACGGCGTTTCTCGCCTTCGCCCAGCGCGTTCTGCCCTATCTCTGGGCGGCGACGGCGGCGCTGTTTGCGCTCGGTCTCTGGCTCGCGCTTTTTGTCGCCCCGCCCGATTATCAACAGGGCGAGACGGCGCGGATCATGTATCTGCACGTGCCCGCGGCCTGGATGGCGATGTTCATTTACGCGGTGATGGCCCTCGCGGCGCTCGGAACGCTCGTCTGGCGCCATCCTTTGGCCGACGCCGCCCAGAAGGCCGCCGCGCCCCTTGGCGCCGGCTTCACTTTCGTTTGCCTCGCCACTGGATCGCTTTGGGGCAAACCCATGTGGGGGACTTATTGGGTCTGGGACGCGCGCCTGACCTCGGTCCTTGTGCTCTTCATCCTCTATCTCGGCCTGATCGCTTTGTGGCGGGCGATCGACGAGCCGGGCCGCGCGGCGCGGGCCGCCGCGATCCTGACCCTTGTCGGCAGCGTCAACATTCCGATCATCAAGTTCTCGGTCGATTGGTGGAACACGCTGCATCAGCCGGCTTCGGTCTTCCGGCTCGGCGGACCGGCGATTGCGCCTTCTCTGCTGTGGCCGCTCCTGGTGATGGCGCTCGCTTTCACCTTGCTTTTCGTCGTCTTGCATCTGATGGCGATCCGCAACGAAATATTGCGACGTCGCGTCGCCCGCCTCACCATAGTCGCGGCGGCGAGCGGCGATGTTTTCGCGCCGTCGCTGGCCGCTGAGGCGCCGCGGACATGAACGAGACGAACCATGTCGGCTTCGTGATCGCGGCCTATGCGATCGCCGCCGTGGTGCTCATCGGCATGGTCCTCGCTGTCTTCGCCGACTATCGCGCTCAGCAAAAGGCTCTGCGGCGCCTGGAAGGCGGGCGCGAAAGGACAGGCGCCTCGTGAGCGAAGCGCCGATGGACCAAGCGACCGGCGAAGCGCCGACGCGGCGCCTCATCGTGCTGCTCCCCCTGTTGGTCGTCCTTGTTCTCGGCGCATTGTTTTTCGCACGGCTCTTCGCAGGCGACGCCTCGCATATCCCTTCCGCACTGATCGGCCAAAGCGCGCCGCCCATCGACTTGAAGGGTCTCGACGGCGCGTCGGGTCTTGCCGACGCCGATCTGCGTAACGGCCATGTCTCTATCGTCAATGTCTTCGGCTCGTGGTGTTTGCCCTGTCATGCTGAGCACGAAACATTGATGGCGCTCGCCGCCGACAAGGAATTGGCGGCCAAGGGCGTCGCGCTCTACGGCGTCGCCCAGAAGGACGATCCGGAGAATTTGCGCCGCTTCCTGGGCGCCAAGGGCGATCCTTACGCCAAGATCGGCCTTGACCAGGATGGGCGCGCCGGCATCGATTGGGGCGTCTATGGCGTCCCGGAAACGTTCATCGTCAAGGGCGATGGAACAATCGCCTATAAGTTCATCGGCCCGATGGATGCGCAGACGCTAGCGAGCGTGGTCAGGCCGCAGATCGATAAGGCGATGAACTGAGGCGACGGGTACGATCCCCCGCGCGCCAGCATTGACGGATCACGCGGTCGACCTCTTGCCTGGATAATTTCCGAGCCGAAGAGACTGTCAAGGACGCGGCTTCGCCGCGAAGGCGGTTGGGAAGCAATCCTTGACAGTCTCTTCGGTTCGAAAAAAAAAGAGGTTGGCAAGAGGCCGACGGCGTCTTGCAGGTCGGCGCGTCTTGGCGACCGTACCGTCTCAGCCTCTGATCCAGCCC
>DASZFX010000499.1:0-1647 GCA_035939375.1 Roseiarcus sp. | reverse complement strand
CCGGCCCGGTAGCGGAGGTCCTTATCGAGCGCGCCCAGCGACCGCAGCGCCTCGAGCAGGATTTCCTGGTCCTCCTTTGACACGGCGTCGTCGAGCGCACCCTTTTTCGTTGCTTTGGCGAGAAGTTCTGCGACGCCGCCGTCGAAATCGGCCTTGATGTCGCGAATGCGCTGCGGCTTGCCGTCGAACGCGTTGGCTGAATGCAAATAGGCGTTATGGTTGAGCTGGATGAAGGGCTCAAGCGTCACCCCGAAACGGCGGCAATAGTCCAGGATCGCGTAATGGTGATACGGAATGCGCCATGGCCCGGGATTGAGATAGAGGCCGGCGTCGAACTCGCACCTTTGCGTCGCGCCGCCGAGCTCCGTGTAGACGTCGCCGCCTCTGAGCGTCCAGTTTCGTCCGCCAGGCCGGAGGTTGTACTCGAGTACGCTAACCTTGTAGCCCGCGTGCTCGAGCTCGATCGCCGTAGTCATTCCGGCGAGCCCGGCGCCTAGAACGATGACCGAGGCGCCTTTGGGATCGCCGTCGAGCTTGATCGGACCGCGGTATGGCGATTCCTCCGCATGCCCAAGGCGAGTCATCGCCTGGTAGGCGGCCGCTCCGCCAACGCTCGCGCCAATGATCTCAAACAATCTTCGCCGGCTAAGGGCCGGCGCCGTCGCGCCGCTCATCGATCAGTCTTCTGTTTCATCAGGGGCGGCATTGTCGCATCGTCGAATGAGGCGCGCAAAGCGGCGAAAGTCAGGCGCTACGACCGGCCCTCAAACGCGGCCAGAACATCAGCGAGCGAATGAGCGTGCGCGAGCACGAGATCGGCCGCCGCGGCGATATCGTCGATCGACGCGTGCGGCAGTCCGCCAGACGGAACGGCGTCGCTGATCAGCGCGACAATGTTCGCGTCTTCGGGATAAAGCGGCGGCTTGCCGTTGGCACCGCGAAAGACCTCGATCTTCGGCAGGGGATCGCGCTTGAAGCCTTCGACCAGGACAAGGTCGACGTTCTTGAGCAGCCGCAAGAGTTCGGCCAACGATGGCTCCGGCGCTCCGCGCAATTCCCGCATCAGAGCGACCCGATTGGCGGACGCGACCAGCACGTCTTCTGCGCCCGCGGCGCGATGCTCGTAAGAATCCTTGCCCGGCTGATCGAGGTCGAAATTGTGGTGGGCGTGTTTGATCGTCGAAACGCTGAAGCCGCGGCGATTCAATTCCGGAATGAGCCGGACAATGAGCGTGGTCTTGCCCGCTCCGCTCCATCCGGCGAAGCCGATTACGCGCATGACCAGTCCTCGTATTCCGCGCCCCATTCGCTATGTAGTGATCGGCGACGCCAAGGGCTAACAAAACTCTCGAAAATGCAAGGCCGCGCGTTGTCACGCCGACGACCTCATTTGACAACATAGGCAAAACGCCTTTCCCGAGAATAAGATCGACCGACCGCCCCGGGCCTGCGCACGGGATGGGACCGGCTTCTGGGAGCCTGACATGACCGACGCCGCCGACATCTTCGCCGCGTTCCGCTGCGAGGTCGCGCCGCAAACGCCGCTCAGGACCGCGATCACCGCCGCCTACCGGGCGCCCGAACCCGAAAGCGTGCCGCCGCTGCTTAAGCTCGCAACCGCGAATGCAGACGAAGCGAACCGCATCC
>DASZFX010000498.1:0-6843 GCA_035939375.1 Roseiarcus sp. | reverse complement strand
AAAATTAGCGCAAAACAGGCGTTTCATCGCGGCTTGGCCAACAGCGCCCTGGCGATCGCCTCCCATTCCGCCTCCAAAGCGTCGTGGCAGAAGGGTCGGCGCGCGCGGCGATACCAATAGGCGGCGTTGCCGGCGTCGCCTTCCTTGCGGTGCAAATAGGCATGGACCCAGTCGCCGGCGCCGCCCTCATCGCGCTGGGCGAGTTCGTGCGCCGCGTCAAAATCGCCTCGCCCGTCATGCCAAAGCGCCTCGAGCGCGGTCGTCAGGCCGGCGGGCGGAGCAGGGGCCTCGAGCGAGGCGCGGAAGGCGGCAAGGTCCATAGGTTTCACCGCCAATCGATCAGCTGTTTTGTCGTCTTCACTCGCAGCCGCCAAGGCCCCTCTTAGTGCGGAGCAGGGATAGGTACGCTGAGGGCTTGTCGCAAGGGCTCGATCGGTCCTCGCGCGCGACAAGAATGGCGTCGCATACTCGAATCGATCTGCTCGCAGACATCGCTGTCGACGAAACGAAAAATCGGATCGCCATGGCCCTCCATGAAGGCTGTCCACAATTGGTCCCCGACAAGCTCGGCAGGCGTTGAATGAGCCAAGCTCGGAGAGGGGGTCTGGCGGCGGACGCTTACCGCCTCCGCCAGCCGATTTCCTAACCCTCCCTTAACCTTAACACATCCTAATGGCGCCTTAGGCGTGGGGAGACCGTTTCCGCGCCAGCTTCGCGTTGACGCCCATAATATCCCATGCTATCCCAAGCTATCCCGTCGAGTTTTCTCATGCCGACGCGGTCGGGGGCGTTCAAGGCGCCGCCGCCGGGCGATTTCGCGCGCGAGCTTGGGGCGAAGGTTGGACCGCTTTGTCTCGCATTTCACCAACCGCTTCGACGCCAAGGGGCGGATTTCGATCCCTGCCCCTTTTCGCGCGGTCCTGGCTCGGGACGGTTTCGAAGGGCTCTATCTGCACCCTTCCCTGGACGCCCCGGCGCTCGATTGCGGCGGCAATGCGCTGCTCGGCGAGATCGATGCGCTTTTGGCGACGATGCCGGCCTATTCCGAACCGCGCGACATGTTCGCGACCGCTTTGCTCGGCACGAGCGAAATCCTGCGACCCGATTCCGAGGGCCGGGTGATCTTGAGCGAGACGAGCCGGACCTTCGCCAATTTGACCGACGACGCGGTTTTCGTCGGCCAGGGCCACAAGTTTCAGATCTGGGCGCCGGACCGTTTCCGGGCGCATCTCGAGGAGGCCAAAACTCGAGTGCGTCAATTGCGGGCCGAGCTCGGCGCCAGAGCGGCGCGCATCGCGCCGCCAGGGGTGCGAGAATGAGAGCGGGCCGCGGCGAGGCGAACCCTCCCGCAGGCGGACCGGCTCGCCACATTCCCGTGCTTCTGAATGAAGCCGTCGCCGCTCTCGGCGTTCACGAGGGCGGCGTCTATCTTGACGGCGCCTTCGGCGCCGGCGGCTATGCGCGGGCGATCCTCGCCAAAGGCCGCCGCGTGATTGCGATCGACCGCGATCCGCAGGCGATCGAGGCTGGTCAAAGCCTGATCGCCGAATCGCAGGGGCGCCTGACGCTGGTCGAGGGACGTTTCGGCGCGCTCGATGAAATCGCCCGCGCGCACGGGCTGTCGCTTCTCGACGGCGTCGTCCTCGATATCGGCGTCTCGTCGATGCAGCTCGATGAAGCGGCGCGCGGCTTTTCCTTTCGCCACGACGCGCCGCTCGACATGCGCATGGAGAAGAAGGGCCGCAGCGCCGCCGATATTCTCGCCGAAGACGACGAAGAGACGATCGCCGACATTTTGTACCATTTCGGCGAGGAGCGCGCTTCGCGCCGCATCGCCCGCGCGATCGTCGCAGATCGCAAGGCCTCGCCCTTCGTCTCGACGCGCCAACTGAGCTCGCTCATCGAACGGGTCGCGCCGGCGCGACCGGGAGCGATCCACCCGGCGACCCGAAGCTTCCAGGCTTTGCGCATCGCGGTGAACGACGAACTTGGCGAACTCGCTCGCGGGCTCGTTGCATCAGAAGCCGTACTGGCCCCGGGCGGCCGGCTCGTCGTCGTCACGTTTCATTCGCTCGAAGACCGCATCGTCAAGCAGTTCTTCGCTCGCCGTTCCGGCCGCGGCCAAGCGGCGGGGCGACGTCTGCCGGGCGAGCGGCCCGCCGAGGCGCCGACCTTTACGGTCCCCAGAGGCCAGCCCATCGCGCCAAGTGAAGCCGAGCTTTCAGCCAACCCGCGCGCCCGCTCGGCCAAGCTGCGCTTTGCGACGCGTAGCGCGGCGCCGGCGCGCGGCGCGGACGACGAACTCATGGCGCTCGTTCCATCCTCGCGTCATATCGTCAGGAGGAGTTAATGTGGCGCTTCATGCATGTCGCCGCGATCGGCGCTCTCGTCGCTTCGGCGGTCTATGTCTATTCGATCAAGTACAAGACGATCCTCTGGTCGGAGAAGATCGTCGAGACGCGCCACGCCGTCGAGCGCGAGCAGGACGCCATCAATGTGCTTCGCGCCGAATATGCTTTCCTGACGCGCCCGGAGCGACTTGAAGAGCTCGCCGACAAGGATCTCGCGATGCAGCCGCTCGCCCTCAACCAGATCGTCAAAGCCGCCGACCTGCCGGAGACGCAGCCCAAGACGGATTCCATCGGACGCAAGATCGAATCCCTTGGGCTCATCGGCCTGACCGCGACGCCGAGTCCCGGCGTCACCGGCGCCACGCCGTCGACGAGGTGAGCGATGGACGATCCGGTCAAGAGGGACGGCGCGCGAAATACGCAAGCATCCGGCGGCGGCCTACCCTCGCCCCAAGCCTCTCGCGCAAGCGGGAGCGCGCCGCGTAGGTCTGTGAACCCCGCTCGGCGTCTGCTTGCGACGCTCGGCGCCGTGGCGCGCGAAGTGTTTCGCACGCGCCTTGACAAGAGCGGCGGGCGCATCCGTTTCATCGCCCTCGGCCTGTTTCTCGTCTACGCCGGCATCGCCGGCAAGCTGGTCCTGCTTGGCCTGTCGCATGATCCGCCGCAGAGCCTCAAAGTCGCGGCGGACGAGGCCGTGTCCGGCGCGCGGCCCGATCTTCTCGACCGCAACGGCGAAGTCCTGGCGACCGACGTCAAGACCATGTCGATCTTCGCCGAACCGCGCCGCATCATCGACAAGGATGAGGCGGTCGAACTGATCACAGCCGTGCTGCCGGACGTCAACGCCAAGGAATTGCGCGAGCGTCTCGGCTCGAGGAAGGGCTTCGTCTGGGTCAAGCGCCAGGTGACCGCCAAGGAGCAGGAAGAAATTTTCCATCTCGGCCTGCCCGGCGTCGGCTTTCTGCCCGAGAACAAGCGCGTCTATCCCAACGGCCCGATCGGCGCGCATGTGCTCGGCTATGTCGACAAGGACAATATCGGCATCGCGGGCATGGAGAAGTACCTCGACAACCAGAGCCTGACCGATCCGCACGTCGCCGGCTTCAACGTCGATCCCGCCTCGCTCAAACCGGTCAGGCTCTCGCTCGATCTCAAGGTCGCCCATGCGCTGCGCGACGAATTGCAATCGGGTATGGCGCGCTTTCGCGCCAAAGCCGCGGCGGGCGCGGTCATGGACGTTAACACCGGCGAAATGATTGCGCTCGAATCCTTGCCCGACTTCGATCCAAACGATCCCGGCGACATGAAGGACCCGTCGCTGATCAACCGCATCAATGTCGGCGTCTATGAAATGGGTTCGACCTTCAAGGCCATCTCGATCGCCATGGCGCTCGACCTCGGCAAGGTGACGCTGACGTCGCGCGTCGATGCGCGCGACAATCTTCGCTACGGCCGCTACACCATTCACGACTTCCACGCCACGCATCGCGTGTTGACGGTGCCGGAAGTTTTCACTCATTCCTCCAACATCGGCACGGCGCGGATGGCGCTGATGGTCGGCGTCGAGGGACATCAGGCCTTTCTGAAAAAGATGGGCCAGCTCGATCGGCTGCGCACCGAGCTGCCGGAAAGCGCCGAGCCTCTCGTTCCAAAACATTGGGGCGAATTGAACACGATGACGATCGCCTTCGGTCAGGGCCTCAATGTCGCGCCGGCGCAGGCGATGATGGCCGTTGCGGCGCTGGTCAATGGCGGCAATATCATGACGCCGACCTTCCTGCCGCGCAGTCCGGCCGAGGCCCTGGCGGTCGCTCATCGCGTCGTCAGCCCGCAGACCTCCGAATCCATGCGTTATCTGATGCGCTCGAACGCTACCCATGGCTCGGCCAGTTTGGCCAATGTTCCGGGCTACTACGTGGGCGGCAAGACGGGCACGGCCGACAAAATCGTGCACGGCCACTATTCGAACGACAGGGTCTTCACCACCTTCATGGCGATAACGCCTGCCGACAAGCCAAAATATCTCTATATGGTGCTTTATGACGAGCCGCAGGCCTTGCCTGAGGACGGCGGCTACCATACGGCGGCGCATAACGCCGGCCGAACCACGGGGCGGTTGATCGAGCGGGTCGAGCCGTTGATCGGCGATCCGCCTCTCGCCGAACCGCCGGCTCAGCCGTTTCCATTGCTCGCCAGGCTTGGCCTCGGCGGTGACGCGGATAGGATAGGCAAGGAGTGACCAAGTTTCGCGATCTCGTTGGCAGTGAAGGCCTCGACCCCGCGCTGGCCGAGCGCGAGGCCGGCGGCCTTTGCTCAGACAGCCGCAAGACCAAGCCGGGCGATATTTTCTTCGCAATCGCCGGCGCCAAGAGCGACGGGCTGAAATATGTCGCCGACGCCGCGGCGCGCGGCGCAGGGCTCGTCGTCGGCGAACGCGCGCCGCCGTCCATTCCCGACGGGGTCGGCTTCCTTCGCGTCGCCGACGCGCGCGCCGCGCTCGCGCGCGCCGCCTCGCGTTTCTTTCCGCGCCAGCCGGCGACGATCGTCGCCGTGACCGGCACGAGCGGCAAAACCTCCGTCGCCGAATTCACCCGCCAGATTTGGCGCGAGCTCGGCTTCGAAGCCGCCTCGCTCGGCACGATCGGCATCGTTTCGCCGAAGATCAACATCTACGGCGCCTTGACGACGCCGGATCCGATCGCCCTGCATCGCGCGCTCGACGAGCTTGCCGGCGGCGGCGTCACGCATCTGGCGATGGAAGCCTCTTCGCACGGACTCGACCAGAAACGCCTCGACGGCGTTCGCCTTGTCGCCGGCGCTTTCACCAATCTTTCGCGCGATCATCTGGACTATCACGGCGATGCGCGATCGTACCTCGCCGCCAAGCTGCGGCTCTTCAATCAATTGCTGGCCCCTGGCGCCGCGGCGGTCGTCGACGCCGACGGCGAGGCGGCGGGCGAGATCGTGGCGGTTGCGCAGCGGCGCCAGCTCGATCTCCTCACGATCGGCGCCGCCGGCGACACGATCCGCCTCCTCGCCGCCGAGCGCGCCGGTTTTGCGACGCGCCTGACGCTCGCCCATGGCGGCCGCGAGCGCCGCGTCCATCTGCCGCTTCCGGGCGATTTCCAGGCCTCGAATGCGCTCGTTGCTGCGGGCCTCTGCCTCGCCACGGGCGCCGACGCCCAAAAGGTCTTCGCCGCTTTGGAGACCTTGCAAGGCGCGCCGGGCCGCCTCGAGCGCATCGGCGAAACGCGCGGGGCTTCGGTCTTCGTCGATTACGCTCATAAGCCTGACGCGCTCGAAAAAGCGCTCGCCGCCTTGCGCCCCTTCGTCTTAGGACGTTTGATCGTCGTCTTCGGCTGCGGCGGCGATCGCGACGCAGGCAAACGCCCGATCATGGGCGAAATCGCCGTGCGCCGCGCCGATGTCGCCATCGTCACCGACGACAACCCGCGCTCGGAGGACCCCAAGGCCATTCGCGCTGCGATCCTCGCCGCCGCGCCCGGCGCCATCGAGATCGGCGATCGCGGCGACGCGATCAAAGCGGCGGTCGCCATGCTGCGGCGGGGCGACGCTTTGCTGATCGCGGGCAAGGGACATGAAACGGGCCAGATCCTCGGCGATCGAGTCCAGCCCTTTTCCGACGCGGAGGCGGCGCGGGCGGCGCTCAAGGATGTCGCGGCATGAATGACGTCCTGTGGACTTCGGCCGAGCTCGAGGCGGCGCTCGGGGCGCCCACCCGCGCGTTGGGCGCGCCGGTTCGCGGCGTCTCGATCGATACGCGCACTCTTCAGGACGGCGACCTCTTCTTCGCGATAAGGGGCGAGGCGAATGACGGCCACGCCTATGTCGAGAGCGCCTTGGCGGCGGGCGCTGCGGCGGCGGCGGTGGAGCGCGACAAGGCCGCGGCCTTCGCCGGCCGGGGCGCGCTCTTTCCGGTAGACGACACGTTACGCGCGATGGAGCGCCTCGGCGTCTCGGCGCGTCGGCGCGCCGGCGCGCGCATCGCCGCGGTCACCGGCTCGGTCGGCAAGACCAGCGCCAAGGAAATGCTGCGCATCGTACTTTCCGCGGCGGGCCCCGTTCACGCCGCGGCGGCGTCTTACAACAATCATTGGGGCGTGCCGCTGACGCTCGCGCGCATGCCTGCGGCCGCCGCCTACGGCGTCTTCGAAATCGGCATGAACCATGCGGGCGAGATCACGCCGCTTGTCGCAATGGTGCGCCCCCACGCCGCGCTGGTGACGACGATCGCGCCGGTACACATCGAATATCTCGGCTCGCTGGAGGCGATCGCCGAGGCCAAGGCGGAGATATTCACCGGGCTCGAAGCCGGCGGCGCCGCTATTCTCCCGCTGGATGCGCCGCAATATGCACTCCTCGAGCGTCGCGCCGAAGCGGCCGGAGCGCGCGTTGCGACTTTCGGCGCCGGAGCGGAGGCCGACGCGCGGCTCGTCAATTTCGAACATCGCGGTCGCGGTTCGCGGATCGA
>DASZFX010000497.1:0-4302 GCA_035939375.1 Roseiarcus sp. | reverse complement strand
CTCGTCGCCGACGTATTTGTGGATTTCGCCGCCGGCCTCGTCGATAGCGAGCGACAAGTCGGTGATGAAGCGGTTGAGGAATTCCAGGAAGCGCACCTCGCCGATGCGCTCGGCGATCGCGGTGGAGGATCGCATGTCGATGAAAAGCAGCACGCGCTCCTCGAGACGCGGACGGTAGTAGCGCCCGGCGACGAAGGAGAAGAGTACGCCCGGGCCAAGCAGTTCGTTGACGCCCAACAGGAGATTGTAGCTCAGGCTTACCGCGAACGAGAAGACGACGTCGGCGCGGGTGACGCCGAGGGGCTGATTGCTGACGGTGAGCGCGAGCAGAATGATGCCGAGATAGAGAAGCGAGCGCAGCGAGAGATAGAGCAGAAACGGCAATTGGCGGAGGGACGCTCCTTGCATTCGCCGCAACACGAAAATCTCAAGCGAGGAGAGGATGCCGCCATTCAGGGCGCCCGCCAGCCCGCCGTGCAGCTCGGTGTTGACGAAGCTGGCCCTGCCGACCGGCTGGTTCTCGGCATAAGCGAATAATGCGCCCAGCAAACCAGCGCTGAGAGTGATCCAGAGGACAAGGCGGAGCGCGTTGGGCGGCGGCATCGCCGGCGATCATAGCGCGGAATTCGCGCCCGCACTTCGCGCACCGCAAGCGCCCGAAGATCGCCAAGCTCGGTCGCCTGGGCGCCCGCCTGGCGAGGCGCCCATTTTGGTCGCTCCGGCGCCCAATGAAAAGGGAGGCCAACGCGGCCCTGCGGGCCTTAAGGTTAGGCCGACATTAACTCGACAAGCCTAGTTTGTCCGCCGACCGGCGCTCAACGCCGGCGAGGTCTGGCGCGGAAGCGATGCGAACGACGAGTTTCTCGGTCATTGACTATCTGCCGGACTCGGTTCGCGAATTGCCCAAGCGGCGGGCCGCCGAGTTGATCGGCGCGAGCGTCCTTGCCGGCGTTGGCGCCCTATCGCTCGCTCTGCTCACCTGGTCTGTCGAGGACCCGAGCCTCAACCACGCCGCCTCGACGACGGTCCACAATCTTCTTGGCCCGCCCGGCGCAATCGCCGCGGACATCGCGATGCAGGCGATGGGGCTCTCCTGCGTCGTCGCGCTGACGCCGCCCGCTTTTTGGGCTTGGCGCCTCCTCACCCGCCGCCGCCTCGAGCGGGCGCGCCTTCGCCTCGCGCTGTGGCTTTTCGGCTCGACCGCCGCCGCCGGCCTTGCGGCGATGCTGCCGGCGCCCGATCGCTGGCCGCTGCCCACCGGACTCGGCGGCGTTTTGGGCGATGCGATCGTCGGCGCGCCGCGCGCCCTCGGCGCCGGCTCGCCAACCAGCATGTTCATCTTCGGCGCCGTCTGCGCCGCAATTTCTATCCTCGCCCTGACGGCGTCCGCCGGCTATGGCCTGATGCGCGCTCACGACGCGGACGATGACGAGTCTGTCGGCGCGCCGACTTCGCGCACTCGCGCCGATTTCGCCGAAAATGAAGATAACGACGCGGACGGCGAGCCTGGCTTCGGCCTTATTTCGATCGGCGCCGTCATCCATGCGGTCTTGAGTCTCAGGGGCGCGATCCGCCGCGCCTTCGCCGACCGCAAGGCGCCGCGCCCGGCGCAGACGCGCGCGCCGTGGCTCGATCCCCGCGCCGGCTCGTTTGCTTCGACCGGCGAGACGCATCTCGGGCCGCATGGCGTTCGGATCGAGCCGACGCTGAACCGCCGCTCGTCCTTCGGCGCCGAGGCGCCGGCGCAGGAGGTCGCCGAAACGGCCGCTCCCTCGCGGATCACCGCGCCGACGGGCGCGCTGAAACCCGGGCGGCGCCTTCAGAGCGAAGCGCAGCCGAGCTTCTTTGATCGCGCCGCCTATCAACTGCCGCCGCTGGCGATGCTGGCCGAGCCGAAACGGCTCGTCGCGGCGAAAATCTCGGAAGACGCCCTGGAGCAGAACGCCCGCCTGCTCGAGGGCGTGCTCGACGATTTCGGCGTGAAGGGCGAAATCATCAACGTGCGGCCCGGCCCGGTGGTGACGCTTTACGAACTTGAGCCGGCGCCGGGGATCAAGTCCTCGCGCGTCATCGGCCTTGCCGATGATATCGCGCGCTCGATGTCGGCGATTTCGGCCCGCGTCGCCGTTGTGCAAGGGCGCAACGCCATCGGCATCGAACTGCCGAATCAAAGGCGCGAAACGGTCTATTTGCGCGAGCTTCTCGCCAGCCAGGATTTCGAAAAGACCAAGCACCGGCTCGCCATCGCGCTCGGCAAGACGATCGGCGGCGAACCGGTGATCGTCGATCTGGCGCGCATGCCCCATCTGCTCGTCGCGGGCACGACCGGATCGGGCAAGTCGGTCGCCATCAATACGATGGTCCTGTCGCTGCTCTATCGCCTCGCGCCCGATCAGTGCCGGCTAATCATGGTCGATCCGAAAATGCTGGAGCTCTCCGTCTATGACGGAATCCCGCATCTGCTGACGCCGGTCGTCACTGATCCCAAGAAGGCGGTCGTCGCGCTCAAGTGGGCCGTGCGCGAGATGGAGGACCGCTACAAGAAAATGTCGAAGCTCGGCGTGCGCAACATCGACGGCTTCAACGCGCGCGTCGCCGAGGCGCTCGATAAGGGCGAGAAGATCACCCGCACGGTTCAAACCGGATTCGATCGCGAGACGGGCGAGGCGATCTACGAGCAAGAGCAGATGGATCTTGCGGTCCTGCCCTATATCGTCGTCATCGTCGATGAAATGGCGGACCTAATGATGGTCGCCGGCAAGGATATCGAAGGGGCGATCCAGCGCCTCGCGCAGATGGCCAGAGCCGCCGGCATCCATCTCATAATGGCCACGCAACGCCCTTCGGTCGACGTCATCACCGGCACGATCAAGGCGAATTTTCCGACCCGGATCTCGTTCCAGGTCACATCCAAGATCGACAGCCGCACGATTCTCGGCGAACAGGGCGCAGAGCAACTGCTCGGCCAGGGCGACATGCTCCATATGGCGGGCGGCGGGCGCATCTCGCGCGTCCATGGCCCCTTCGTCTCGGACGGGGAGGTCGAGAAGATCGTCGCCCATCTGAAGACGCAGGGACAGCCGGAATATCTGACCGCGATCACCGAAGAGGATGCCTCGGAGAGCGAGGAGGACGGCGGGCCAAACTACGCGCCGGGCTCCATGGACGCCGAGGAATCTTCCGATTACTACGATCGCGCCGTCGCCATCGTGCTGCGCGACCGCAAATGTTCGACAAGCTACATCCAGCGCCGCCTCTCGGTCGGCTATAACAAGGCCGCCTCACTGGTCGAGCGTATGGAGAAGGAGGGGGTGGTCGGCCCGGCCAACCATTCCGGCAAACGAGAAATCCTGGTCGGCGAGGGCGTCGATCGCGGCGCCTTTTCGGTCGAACAGGACGATTGAAGCGCGCGCCGTCCCAATCCCGCCACACGAAGCGCTTAGAGCCCGCAAAGTAGCGTTGCGGCGTAGCGTCCGGTTTGAGGAACGTCCCCTTGCAGCCGGGCTCGACGGCGGCGCGTTGATTTCGTCCGTTCCGCGGGCGGAGCCGCGTCGAGCCCACTGGCCAAGCGTCAGAAACTGTTGGATAGGAAAGGGCCGCGTCCGCGAGCCAGGAGAGATATTGCGCTGATGATGCGCTCGCTGATCTTACGAAGGGGCGCCCAGCCCGCGCCGACGCGCGCTGGGGCGTTAGGCTTGGCCTTGCTGATTCTGGCCTCCTTGAGCTCGGCCGCCTTGAGCGTCGCCTCTTTGAGCATGGCCTGGGCAGACGAAACGCCTGTCGACTTGCACCCCGCCCAGCCCGCCAAACCCCCGCCTCGGCCGCCAGCGCGGCCGACGACGCCAGCTGCGCCCGCGGCGCCTGCCGCAACCGCCACGCCCGCGCCCGCAGCCGATCCCGCCGCGCCGATCAGCGCCGCCGAAGCGGTGCGCCGCGCCAACGCCTATTTCGACAGCGCGCAGACCATGTCCGCCGACTTTGTTCAGATCGGCCCTGACGGCAGACGCTCGGAAGGCAAGCTCCATGTCCAGCGGCCTGGCCGCATGCGCTTTCAATTCGCTCCGCCCAATCGGCTCGACATCATCGCGGATGGGCGCAGCGTCGCGGTGCGTGACCAGAAGCTCGGCACGCAGGACCTCTATTTCATCGGGCAGACGCCGTTGAAGTTCCTGCTTTCCGAGCACATCAACATCGCGCGCGACACCAGTGTCGAGGGCGTCGCTTCCGACGCCAACGCGGTATCGATCACCATCGAGGACAAGGCGACTTTCGGCGGTTCGGCCCGGATCACGCTTCTGTTCG
>DASZFX010000496.1:0-4479 GCA_035939375.1 Roseiarcus sp. | reverse complement strand
CTGCTGTCGGACGGCGAGAACAACGAGGGCTCCGTCTGGGAGGCGGCGATGTTCGCGGCGGCGCAGAAGCTCGAGAATGTCTGTGTGATCGTCGACTACAACAAGTGGCAAGCCACCGCGCGCTCCAATGAAACGATGATGCTGGCGCCCTTGCGCGAAAAATGGGCGGCCTTCGGTTGGGACGCGACCGAGATCGACGGCCATGACGTGGACTTGTTGGCGACCGCCATGCGGAACGTGCCGAACGGTTCAGGCAAACCCGTCGCCCTCATCGCCCATACGATCAAGGGCAAGGGCGTTTCCTTCATGGAGGACGACAACAATTGGCACTACCGCGCGCCGACGGCGGAAGAAGTCGTCAAGGCGCATAAAGAGCTCGGGCTCATCTAAAGGACCGCCCCGTTGAGAAACGCTTTCACCGATGAGCTGACCAAACTCGGCGACATCGATCCGCGCATCGTCATGCTGTCGGGCGATATCGGCAACCGTTTGTTCGACAAGTTCAAGGACAAGCATCCCGCTCGGTTTCTCAACTGCGGCGTCGCCGAGCAGAACATGATGGGGGTGGCGGCCGGCCTGGCGATGTCCGGCCTGCGTCCGATCGCCTACACAATCACGCCCTTCGTCACCTCGCGGTGCTTTGAACAGATCCGGACCGACGCCTGCTACCACGAAGCGCCGGTCACGATCGTCGCCGTCGGCGCGGGCCTCTCCTATGCGGGCCTCGGTCCGACGCATCACTCATGCGAGGACATTGCGATTCTGCGCTCGCTTCCGAATATGGTCGTCATTTGCCCCGGCGATCCCTGGGAGGTGCGCGCGGCGCTGCGCGCGGTCATGCGCCAGGATCGCCCGGCCTATATTCGCATGGGCAAGAAAGGCGAGCCGTCGGTCCACAAGGGCCTGCCCGAAGGATTCACGATCGGCAAGGCGCTGACGATCGCGGACGGCGACGATTTATGTATCTTGTCGACCGGTACGATGCTGCCGGAGGCGGTGGAAGCCGGTCATTTGCTCAGCGCCAAGGGCGTTTCCGCCAAGGTCTTGAGCTTTCATACCGTGAAGCCGCTGGACGTCGCCTGCCTCGGCGACGCGTTCAAGCGTTTCAGGCTGGTCGTCACGGTCGAGGAGCATTCGCTCATCGGCGGCTTCGGCGCGGCGGTCGCCGAATGGGCGATCGACAATGGCGCCGACGCCAAGCGGCTCCTGCGTTTCGGCACGCCGGACGCGTTCTTCAAGCTTTCTGGCGAACAGGAATTTGCGCGCGAGAAAATGGCGCTGACCGCCCCGCAGCTCGCAGACAGGATTTTTCGGGCGCTCGATTGACGAAGAGGGATCGTTGAAAACAGAAGCGGCGATATTGGTCGAGACCGGCAAGCCTCTGGTTCTCGCCGAGCTGGAGGTTCCAGCTTTGAAGCCGGGCCAGGTCCTGGTCGAGATCGTCTATTCCGGCGCCTGCGGCACGCAAGTGATGGAGGCGCAGGGGCTGAAAGGCGAAGACAAATGGTTGCCGCATTGCCTTGGCCACGAGGGTACAGGAATCGTGCTCGAAACCGGCGTCGCGGCGACGAAAGTCAGGGTTGACGACAAAGTCGTTCTCTCTTGGATCAAGGGCGCAGGAGTCGAGGCGGGCGGCTGCGTCTATCATTGGGGCGAAAGAAAAGTGAACGCCGGGGCGGTCACGACATTTCAACGCCACGCCGTGGTGTCCGAGAACAGGCTGACGCCCATTCCCCAGGGCTTGGCGATGGACGTCGCGACGCTGCTTGGTTGCGCAGCGCCGACCGGCATGGGCGCGGTGTTCAACGTTTTGCAAGTCAAGGCGGGCGACGCTGTCGCGATTTTCGGCGTCGGCGGCATCGGGCTCAACGCCTGCATGGCGGCTTCCTTCGCCGGCGCCATGCCGGTGATCGGCGTTGATCTGTCGCCCGCCCGTCGCGATCTTGCGATGCGATGCGGGGCGACCCATGTCATTGATGCGGCGGTCGAGGACGTGATTGCCGCGATCAAGAAGATCGCGCCTGCCGGCGTCGATCTCGCCGTCGAGGCGACGGGCGCGCCCGCGGTGATGGCCGACGCAATCAATGCGACGAGAGCGCAAGGCGGCCGCGCCGTCGTCATCGGCAACGCCCGCCATGGCGCGACGCTCAGCCTCAATCCGAGCGTTTTCAACCAGGGCAAAAGCTTGCTCGGAACCTGGGGCGGCGACAGCGTTCCTGACCGCGACTATCCGCGTTTCGGGCGTTTGCTCGGCTCCGGCCGGTTTCCATTGCGCGAGGTCCTGTCGAAGCCCTACCGCCTGTCCGAGGCGGACCAGGCGCTGAAAGATCTGGCGCAAGGCAAAGTCGGACGCCCGCTGATAGACATGAAATTGGCGTGAGGCGGCGATAGCGGCGATATGCGAATCGGCATCGATTTCGACCATACGATCGTGTGTTACGATGGCGTATTCTATCGAGCCGCGCTCGACCTTGGGCTGATACCCGCCGATCTTGCGACATCGAAGAACGGGGTGCGCGACTATTTGAACAATTCTGGCCAAGCGGAGGCGTTCACCAAGTTGCAGGGCCATGTCTATGGCTCGCGGATGGACTTGGCGTCATGCTACCCCGGCGTGAGGCGCTTCCTATTTGCGGCCGCGGCGGCGGGGCATGAGCTTTTCGTCGTGAGCCACAAAACGCGCCAGCCGATCCTTGGCCCGAAGCACGATATGCATGCGGCGGCGCGCGGCTTTTTGGTTGCCGAGAACCTGATCGGGCCTGGAGCGCTGAGGTCAGAGAATGTGTTCTTCGCTCTGACCAAGGAAGAAAAGGTCGCGCGAGTCGCTGCTCTCGACTGCCAGGTTTTCATCGATGATCTGCCCGAAGTTCTTTCCTCGCCGGGATTCCCGCCGGGGATGCGAGCGGTGCTCTTCGACCCCGAAGATCGCTTTTCGGACTCGCCTCTCGAGCGCCACGTGAGCTGGGGCGCCATTGAAGCGGCGTTGCTCGGTTCCCGGCGATGAGAGCCGCGGACGACGGCGGCGTCGACGCCGAACCCGACGCCGCGCTCCTGGCCACGGCGGAGCGACTTCTGAGGCAATCGGGCGGCGGCGGCCTGCGAGCGCTTGTTCAACTCAAGGGCGGCAGGAACAACCGCGTGTTTCGCCTCGATCGGGGCGAAGGGCCGCCTTTGGCGCTGAAGAGCTACTTTTCCGACCCAGGCGATCCTCGCGACAGATTGACCGCGGAATGGAGCTTTATCGGCTACGCTTGGCGCCGGGGCGTGCGCGCCATTCCAGAGCCGCTCGCCATTGAGAAATCCGCCAACGCCGCCCTCTATAGTTTTGTTCAAGGGAGCAAACCCGCGGCGGATGGGATTGGCGGGGATGAGATCGACGCCGCCGCTGACTTTGTCGCGGCGGTCAATGCGCCGCCGCGCGATCCCGCCGCGCTGGGGCCAGGTTCCGAAGCCTGTTTCAGCGTGGCGCAGCATCTGGCGACCGTCGAGCGAAGAGTTGAGCGGCTCGCCGCGCTCGACGCCGAGGCGCCGCGACGCGCCGAAGCGGAGCGATTCATCCGGGCGCGTCTCGGGCCAATCTGGAAAGGCGTGAGGGGCGCGATCCTCGCAACGGCCGCGCGCGAAGGGATCGACACAGATTCGATCCTCGCTGACGCCTCGTGCTGCCTGTCCCCATCGGACTTCGGTTTTCACAACGCCCTCTATCGGGACGGCGCCGGGCGCCGCGCGTTGACCTTTCTCGACTTTGAATATGCGGGTCGCGACGATCCGGCCAAGCTCGTATGCGATTTCTTCTGTCAACCTGAAACGCCGGCGCCGCTCGCCTATTTCGAACGGTTCCTCGCGCGCCTCGCCGATGGGCTCGCCCTTGATCTTCGCGACCAAGCGCGGTGTCGTTTGCTGCTCGAGGCTTATCGCGTGAAATGGGCCTGCATCATCTTGAACGAGTTTTTGCCTGTCGGCGCCGCTCGGCGCGCTTTTGCCGATCCGGATGATCGGAGCGTTCGCTGCGAGGCGCAATTGCGCAAGGCCGAAGCGATGCTGACGAAAATCGATTTCAACGAGCGACGGTAACGGTTGAGGGACGTAAACTATGGCGCTGCGCGAATTCGTGAGCCTGATCCACAAATCGACCAAGCGAGACTATCTCGCTCGCGTCACGCAACGCGACAAGGCCGAAGTCGCCGACCTCGCTCTGAAATGGGATTACGACTATTGGGACGGAAGCCGCGAGACCGGCTATGGCGGCTACAGATACGACGGTCGCTGGCGGAAGGTCGCCGACGCGATGATCGCCGCCTATAGCCTGAAACCCGGGATGCGCATTCTCGATGTCGGCTCCGGCAAGGGCTTCATCCTGCAAGATTTCCGGGAAGCTTTGCCCGGCGTGGACGTTGCGGGCGTCGACATCTCGACTTATGGAATCGCGCATACGATGGCGAGCGTCAAGCCGTTTTGCCAGGTCGGCTCGGCGACGAG
>DASZFX010000495.1:0-2593 GCA_035939375.1 Roseiarcus sp. | reverse complement strand
GGACCTGCCGCGAGCAAGCTCGACATCAGATTGCCGCGCAAGCTCGTCGGCGATCTTGAAGGCTCGGCGGCGCGCGCCTACGGCGCGCATCTCAATCACTTCGAAGCGTTTCCGTTCTTTGCCGCTTCCGTGATCATCGCCCATGTGCTCAGCGGCCCAAGCGCGCTCGTCAATTGGCTGGCGGCCGCCTTCATCGTGGTCCGTCTCTTCTATACGACGATGTATCTGACCGACCGCCAACCCCTGCGCTCGGCCTCGTTCTTCGTCGGACTTGCGATCGCGGTCGTCATATTCATCACGCCGCTGTTCCACTGACGAAGCGTCAACGCGGCCGCATCGAGGATCGCCCCTGTCGCGTTAACGAGGCGTCGCTGGGAAGCGAGACCACTCACCTCGGCGACTTCCTCGGCGGGCGTCACTGCTGGTCTCGATAGGGCCGGGGAGGATGGCGTTCACGCGCACGCCCTCACAATCGAGCTCCTTGAAAGGCGGGGCGGACCGGCGGCGCGGCCGATCCCGCGCAAGCCGCCAGCGACGAAGATGGTCTTGAACATCGGGTTATGTTGGCGAGAGGAACGGCGACAAGGTCGCGGGGTGAGGCTCATGGGCGTCAGGGCGAAGGCAGGGCTAATTCATGCGAGGGATCGGCATTTTCTTCTGTGCGTGGCTTGGCTTTTCCGCCGCGGCCTTGGCCGACGAGTGTCCCGACCAGAGCCAGCAGGGTCTCAACCAATGCGCCGAGGCCGCTTACAAGAAGGCGGATGAGGCGTTGAACGCCGTCTATCGAGACATCACGCGACGTCTCAAAGACGATGCGGAAACGACCAAGCAGCTCGTGAGCGCCCAGAAGGCCTGGATCGCCTTTCGCGACGCCGAATGCGCCTTCGCCACTTCCGAGAATGCCGGCGGCAGCATCTATCCGATGGTCTACGCCGGATGCCAGACGCGCCTCACCAAGACGCGCACGAACGACCTGCGGCTCTATCTCAAATGCGCGGACGACGCGCTTGGCTGCCCTGTGTCGAAACCATGAATGGGCGTGTTTCCCTCCCCTGCGTGGCCGTCGAGGAAAGAGAACGTTGCCGGCTGCGCGTGAATACTTCGAATGGGTACGCTCTTGCTGGTCATGGCCAGGCTTGACCGGCGCAAGGCCGGTCATGAGGCATGCTGGTTGCGAGGACGTCCGTCACAGCCCACGAAACTGGCTGTTGTAGACAGGGCGCATATGGTCCAGCCGGGCAGTCAGGCGCCGCCGCTTCCTGCGCTCCGGCCTTGCGGGCGGCTGCGATGGCCTTCGAAAAATTGGCGGCGGCGTCCTCGTAATGCGCCTTCGCCCTATGAGGCGGCAAGGCGCGGTACATCGCGTCATAGGCCGCCTCCGCCAATTCCTCGTGGCGCTGGACGTCGTTCATTGGCAGGTCTTCGGTAGGCGGCCGGGAACGCCCGGTTGGATATCAAGTTGGATGTCAGATTGCGTATTTGGCGGCAAACGGGGGCGCAAAGCCTCTTTCCCTCCCTGCGTCCCGCCGTCCCCGGCCCGAGAGACGTCGCCTTGCCCGACCCGGCGCCCGCCACTATAAAGCCGGCGCATTTCGCAATTCCAAGATCGGAACTCGCTCATGGCCCTCCAGCGCACCTTCTCGATCCTCAAGCCCGACGTAACGCGCCGCAATCTCACCGGCGCCGTCAACGCCAAGATCGAGGCTGCGGGCTTGCGCATCATCGCGCAAAAGCGTCTGCATATGACGCGCGGCGAGGCCGAGACCTTCTACGCCGTGCACAAAGAGCGGCCGTTCTTCGGCGAGCTGGTCGCGTTCATGACCTCGGCGCCGGTGGTGGTGCAGGTTCTTGAAGGCGACAATGCGGTCCAGCGCTACCGCGACGTGATGGGCGCAACCAATCCTGAAAAGGCCGCGGGCGGCACGATCCGCAAGGAATTCGCCGTGTCGATGGGCGAGAATTCCGTGCATGGGTCCGATGCGCCCGAGACCGCGGCCATCGAGATCGCACAGTTCTTCTCAGGCAACGAGATCGTCGGATAGGCCAGCGGTGGCGCCGGCACTGCCGCCCCATCGCGTCGAGTGGACGCGCGAGCAAACAGCGCCGGGCGGCGGGCCTCGCGGACGGCTTGCGCCGCGACGCGGCTGTCATAGACTTCTGCTAGGCGCAGCCATTCAACAGCGCCGCAGGGAGAACCGCTCATGTTTACTCGCCGCCGTTTGCTGCAGGGCGCAGCGATTATCGCCGTCGCAGGCGCCTCCCGCGCTGGCTTTGCCGACGCCGAAACCCTGCCGATCGTCTTCGTGCATGGCGACAGCGACCAGGCGGCGATCTGGCAGACGGCGATCTGGCGCTTCGAGAGCAACCTCTATCCCCGCGACCGCCTGTTTGCGATCAATTTCACCGATCCGCAGGCGCGCACCGACGACACCGTCGCTCAGCCGAACCGCTCGTCGACGCAGGACCAGTTGCGCGAACTCACCGAGTTCATCGACGGCGTGAAGAAACAAACCGGCGCGGCGAAAGTCGCCATCGTCGCGCTGTCGCGCGGCGGCTATTCGACGCGCGGCTATGTCGCGGCCAATCCCTCGAG
>DASZFX010000494.1:0-8996 GCA_035939375.1 Roseiarcus sp. | reverse complement strand
CCAGCCGTTCCTGGATGATTTCGAGGTGCAGCAGCCCAAGAAACCCGCAGCGGAAGCCGAAGCCGAGCGCGGCGGAAGTCTCCATCTCGTAGGAGAAGCTCGCGTCATTGAGCCGCAGCCTGCCCATGGCGGCGCGCAAATCCTCGAAATTGGCGGCGTCGACCGGAAAGAGGCCGCAAAAGACAACCGGCTGAGCCGGCTTGAAGCCGGGCAGCGCGCGTTCGGTCGGGCGGCGGTCGTCGGTGATCGTGTCGCCGACGCGGGTGTCGGCGACCTGCTTGATTTGGGCGGTGATATAGCCGATCTCGCCCGGCCCGAGGTCGCCGCCTTCCGTCATTTTCGGGCGGAACACGCCGATGCGGTCGATCTCGTAATGGGCGTCGGCGCCCATCATGCGGATGCGCAGGCCCTTCTTCAGCGTCCCGTCGATGACGCGCACCATGACGACGACGCCGAGATAGGCGTCGTACCAGGAATCGACGAGAAGCGCCTTCAGCGGCGCCGTCTCGTCGCCCTTCGGCGCCGGCAGCCGGTGGACGATCGCTTCCAGCACGAGATCGATGTTGAGGCCGGTCTTGGCCGAGATCGGCACGGCCTCGGAAGCATCGAGCCCGATCACATCCTCGATCTGCTGCTTGATCCGCTCGGGCTCCGCCGCTGGCAGGTCGATCTTGTTGAGCACCGGCACGATCTCATGGCCGGCGTCGAGCGCGTGATAGACGTTGGCGAGGGTCTGGGCCTCGACGCCCTGGCTGGCGTCGACGACGAGGAGCGATCCTTCGCAAGCGGCGAGCGAACGCGAGACTTCATAGGCGAAGTCGACGTGGCCGGGCGTGTCCATCAGGTTGAGGACGTAGTCGCGGCCGTTCTTGGCGCGATAATCGAGCCGGACGGTCTGCGCCTTGATGGTGATGCCGCGCTCGCGCTCGATATCCATCGAATCGAGCACCTGCTCGACCATGTCGCGCTCGGCCAAAGCCCCCGTCGCCTGAATGAGCCGGTCGGCGAGCGTCGATTTGCCGTGATCGATATGGGCGATGATCGCAAAATTGCGGATGTTGTCGATTGGATGCGTGGTCATGGTTCGAAAATGGGGCCAGCGGCCGTGATTGGCGCCGGCATATCAGCGCCCCGCCGGGAAAGAAACCCCAGGCCGGCGCTCGGTCAGGCTTCTTCGCCGCCAGGAGGCGAAGATGATGACGGCTCCGGCTTCGCGCAAGCCACCGATGGCTTCTGAAGGGAATTCAAATCGAACGAGCGGCCGACCGGTCCGCCCCGCCCCTGGGGTCTAAGCCAGCCCGCGGCGACATGCTACAGGGCGGCAGGCCCGGCGCTCAGGGTCCGACGTTGACTATTGTCGTTTCAGGGAGGGCCCATGGGCCGGATCAATTACAATTGCTTACGCGGCAAGGTTCACGCTTTCGCGCCGGCGGCGCCGGCGACAAACCCGCATCTGTGGGTTCTCCTCGAAGAGAACGGCCGGCAATGGTTCGCCACCATCAACATCCGCTCGGACAAGGACGCGCCGGGCGATCCGGTCGGCAAATCCTATCTCTACTATCTGATCGACAATGATTTCAGGCATCCGATCGTACCAACGATTCTCGCGCGGCCGACCGGACTTTCGCCCGTTGACCGAGATTATTCCTCGGGCGCGCTCGATTTCCAGCGCGGCAATCTCTTCGATCCGCGCCAGATGCGGGTTCTGCCCGCTGAAGGCGACGCTAGCGATTCGCTCGTCCATCGATTGCAGGCGAATCTGCAAATGGCGCGGCAAGTCGGCGCCGACGTGTTTTTCTACGGCAACGCCTTTCATAAAGACAATCCGCACCAGACCGACGCGGCCTTCGGCTATACGCCCGATACCCCGTTCGGCCTGGACAATGTCCATATGACGCAAGGCGATCCGCAGGCGATCGACCAGCGCGTCCACGAAAACGGCTCTTGGCACGACGGCGCCTGTTTCATCTGGGACGAACAGGCGCGGCGCATAACGGCGGCCTTTCTCGCCTTTCAAGTCCAGGCCTGGCACACCGACGACAATGGCGAACCGGTCGCCGGTTTAACCGGCGCCGAGCCGCCGACATACGATTTCGCCAACGGGCTCGGCGCGCCGTTGCCGCAGCAACGCCGCGCGGCGGAGATCACCTCGGCGCATCGCGCCCCGGACCGGTCGGGCGCCGCGATCGTCACCAATATGACGACAGCGCCGCTCGACCTCTCCGGCTGGTCGATCCTCGCCGATGCGCAGTCAAGCGTCGCACTGCCGACCGGCTCGATCGGACCGGGACAGACCCTCAGCGTCGCGCTCGCGCCGGGCGTTCTCGTCGACGAAGGCGGCATTCTTACTTTGCGCGATCCGGCGGGCCGGCGCGTCGACGGCGTCGCCTATAACGGCGGCGATGCGGCGCGTGGCTGGAGCACGAGTTTCTCCACCCCCTGACGTCTCGAACTCGAAAGCTATTGCGGAAGGGCGCGGTCCGCTTTCGCTGGGACGAGGGACTCGCCGATGGCGCGGCCGCGCCCGATCATCGCCAGAGCCGGGGCGAAAAGCCGACGGCTCTTCGCCGCGTCAATGGGGCAGCTTGTCGGCGATGACGTCGACCCGCTGGATTTCCGGCTGATTGACAAAAAGCTGGGGCGCTTTGGCCATCAATTGCTTGGCGACTTTGCCCTGGAGATGGGCCTCGCGGCCGCGTTCAGTCGCAAAAGCGTCGAAAATCCCGAAAGTTCTCGGGCCCATCTTGATGGCGAACCAGGCTGTGGTTTCCGGCTCGTCGTCGACCAATGATCGAGCGCCTGACAAGAAGGCGGCGACCTCTTGCTCCTTGCCGGGTTTGGCCTCGAGTCGGACGTAAAGCGCATGTTGCGTCATTTCGCTCTCCTCTCGATCGCCCCCTCCCCCTATCGTCGGTAAAGCGCAACTCGGCCGATCGTGTGTCGCGCTGAGGGCAATATCGCAGCCTCGTTCTCAAGGCCTGCGGCAGGCGGCGAATCGTGCCGGCGCCGGCAGCCAAAATTCGGCCCCGCCTGGTCGGTTGCGCCACAAAATCTCCTATGTTAGGCAACGCCGCCTTCGGGTCCGGGGGGCTCCGCGGCCGAGGGAAGCCTTGAAACGTTCTTGTCGGTGCTTCAGGGTGTTGGCGGCGCGCGCGGCGTCGTGCGCGAGCCAGCCGCCGAAGCCCTGCGTTTGCGGCGCAAGACGAGGCCCCAGGGGGAAACGTGGCTGAACAAGAAACCATCGTTTCGGGAATGGCGGGCCGCTACGCCCTGGCCCTCTTTTCCTTGGCCCAGGACAGTCATGCGACCGGCCCGGTCGCCGCCGCCCTGAAGACTTTCGACGGTCTGGTCGCGGAAAGCGCCGACCTTCGGCTCCTGGTGCGCAGCCCGGTGTTTTCGGCGGGCGAGCAGATCAAGGCGCTGGACGCGATCCTCGCCGCGGCTGGAATTTCCGGCGCAGCGGCCAATTTCATCAAGCTCGTCGCCGCCAAGCGCCGGCTCTTCGCCATCCGCGAGATGATCGCCGATTACCAAAAGCTCTATGATTCCGAGCGCGGCGTGACCCGCGCCGAAGTCACCGCCGCCGCGCCGCTCGCCGACGAGCATGTCGCCGCGCTGAAAGAGGCGCTCAAAGAGGCGACGCGCGGCAAGGAGGTCGATGTCGCGGTCAAGGTCGACCCCGCGATCATCGGCGGCCTTGTCGTCAAGCTTGGCTCGCGTATGGTCGACGGCTCGCTCAAGACCAAACTCAATGCAATCCGCACCCGCATGAAAGAGGTCGGCTGATGGATATCCGCGCCGCTGAAATCTCCTCCATTCTGAGGAACGAAATCGCCAATTTTGGCAATGAAGCGCAGGTGACCGAAGTCGGTCAGGTGCTGTCGGTCGGCGACGGCATCGCCCGCGTCTACGGGCTCGACAACGTCCAGGCCGGCGAGATGGTCGAGTTCGAGAGCGGCGTTCGCGGCATGGCGCTCAATCTCGAGAGCGACAATGTCGGCATCGTCATTTTCGGCACGGACCGCGACATCAAGGAAGGCCAGACCGTCAAGCGCACCGGCGCAATCGTCGATGTGCCGATCGGCAAGGAATTGCTCGGCCGTGTCGTCGACGCGCTCGGCAATCCCATCGACGGCAAGGGCCCGATCAACGCGGCCAAACGCGCCCGCGTCGACATCAAGGCGCCCGGCATCATTCCGCGCCGGTCCGTGCACGAGCCGATGGCGACCGGCCTCAAGGCGATCGACGCGATGATCCCGATCGGTCGCGGCCAGCGCGAATTGATCATCGGCGACCGCCAGACCGGCAAGACGGCGATCGCGCTCGACACGATCCTCAATCAGAAGCCGCTCAACCAATCGAGCGACGAGAGGATCAAGCTCTATTGCGTCTATGTCGCGGTCGGACAGAAGCGCTCGACCGTCGCGCAATTCGTCAAAGTGCTCGAAGAGCAGGGCGCGCTCGAATATTCGATCATCGTCGCCGCCACCGCCTCAGACCCGGCGCCGATGCAGTTCCTTGCGCCCTTCTCCGGCTGCGCGATGGGCGAATTCTTCCGCGATAACGGCATGCATGCGCTGATGATCTACGACGACCTCTCCAAACAGGCCGTCGCCTATCGGCAGATGTCGCTGCTTCTGCGCCGTCCGCCGGGCCGCGAAGCCTATCCCGGCGACGTCTTCTATCTGCATTCGCGCCTTCTCGAACGCGCCGCCAAGTTCAACGAGGACAACGGCTCAGGCTCGCTGACGGCGTTGCCGGTGATCGAGACCCAGGCGAACGACGTCTCGGCCTATATTCCGACCAACGTGATTTCGATCACCGACGGCCAGATCTTCCTCGAGACGGACCTTTTCTATCAGGGCATCCGTCCGGCGGTGAACGTCGGCCTGTCGGTTTCCCGCGTCGGCTCCTCTGCGCAGACCAAGGCGATGAAGAAGGTCGCCGGCAAGATCAAGCTCGAGCTCGCCCAATATCGCGAAATGGCGGCTTTCGCCCAGTTCGGTTCGGACCTCGATGCGACGACGCAGCGCCTGCTCAACCGCGGCGCCCGGCTGACCGAACTCCTCAAGCAGCCGCAATTCTCGCCGCTGAAGATGGAAGAGCAGGTCTGCGTGATCTATGCCGGCGTCAACGGCTATCTCGACAAATTGGCCGTCAACCGGGTGAGGGCTTTCGAGGACGGCTTGCTCGCGGCCTTGCGCGGCAAGCACGCCGAGATCCTCGAGGCGATCCGTTCCTCTCGCGACCTTGCCGCCGACGTCGAGACGAAGCTCAAGTCGGCGGTTGAGTCCTACCTGCAGAACTTTTCGTAGCTGAAACGTGCTCTCCCCGTGAAGGGAGAGCTGCGCCGCCGCCAACGCAACATCAACCCGAGCCCCGTCGACCGCGGCGGGGTGAGAGACGCGACAGATGCCGTCCTTAAAGGACCTTAGAAACCGAATCGCCTCCGTCAAATCGACGCAGAAGATCACCAAGGCGATGCAGATGGTGGCGGCGGCGAAATTGCGCCGGGCGCAAAGCGCGGCCGAGGCCGCGCGTCCCTATGCCGACCGCGTCGAGACCGTGCTCGCCAATCTTGCGGCGAGCGCTGGCGGGCAAGGCCCGCGGCTTCTCTCGGGTACGGGCTCTAGCCAAACCCACCTCTTGCTTGTCTGCACGGGCGAGCGCGGCCTTTGCGGCGCTTTCAACAGCGCGATCGTACGCCTGGCGCGCGAAAAGGCCAACGCGCTGATGGCCGAAGGCAAGAGTGTGAAGTTCATTTGCGTCGGCAAGAAGGGTTACGACCAGCTCCGCCGCGGCTATGAGAAGCAGATCATCGAATTGATCGACCTGCGCAGCGTTCGCACGATCGGCTACGGCAACGCCCAGCCAATCGCCAGGAAAGTTCTGGAGCGCTTCGAGGCCGGCGAGTTCGACGTCTGCACCCTGTTCTACTCGCGGTTCAAATCGGTCATCGCGCAGATCCCGACCGCCCAGCAGATCATTCCGCCCGAATTCGAGGAAAGCGGCAAGGATGCGGATTCGAAGATCGCCTATGATTACGAGCCCGACGAAGGCGATATCCTGACCCAGCTTCTGCCGAGCGCGGTGGCGGCGCGAATCTATCGCGCTTTGCTCGAAAACATGGCCTCGTTCTATGGCGCCCAGATGAGCGCGATGGACAGCGCGACGCGCAACGCGGGCGACATGATCAAGAAGCAGACCTTGCGCTACAACCGCACGCGCCAGGCGATGATCACCAAGGAACTGATCGAAATCATTTCGGGCGCGGAAGCGCTCTGACCCTTTCTTCGAAGCGAGGACTTAAACACATGGCGAACGCCAACAGACCTTCAGGGCGCGTCACCCAAGTGATCGGCCCGGTCGTCGACGTGAAGTTCGACGGGCACTTGCCGGAAATTCTCAATGCGCTGGAGACCCAAAACAACGGCGCGCGCCTGGTGCTCGAAGTCGCCCAGCATCTCGGCGAAAGCGCGGTGCGCTGCATCGCCATGGACGTTTCGGAAGGGTTGACGCGCGGCCAGGAAGTGACCGACACCGGCCAGCCGATCGCCGTACCGGTCGGCGAGGCGACGCTCGGGCGCATCATGAACGTCATCGGCGAGCCGGTCGACGAGGCAGGCCCGGTCATCGGCGAGGCGATGCGCGCCATCCATCAACCGACGCCGACCTATGCCGAGCAATCGACGGAAGCGCAGATTCTCGTCACCGGCATCAAGGTCGTCGATCTTCTCGCGCCCTACGCCAAGGGCGGCAAGGTCGGCCTCTTCGGAGGCGCCGGCGTCGGCAAGACGGTGCTGATCCAGGAACTCATCAACAATGTCGCCAAGACCCATGGCGGCTATTCGGTCTTTGCCGGCGTCGGCGAGCGCACCCGCGAAGGCAATGACCTCTATCACGAGTTCATCGAATCCAAGGTCAACGCCGATCCGCACCACCCCGACCCCAACGTCAAGTCGAAGTGCGCGCTGGTCTTCGGCCAGATGAACGAGCCGCCGGGCGCAAGAGCCCGCGTCGGTTTGACCGGGGTTACCGTCGCCGAGCATTTCCGCGACAAGGGTCAGGACGTGCTGCTCTTCATCGACAACATTTTCCGCTTCACCCAGGCCGGCTCGGAAGTGTCGGCGCTTCTGGGACGCATTCCCTCAGCGGTCGGCTATCAGCCGACGCTGGCGACCGACATGGGCGCGCTGCAAGAGCGCATCACCACGACGACCAAGGGCTCGATCACCTCGGTGCAGGCGATCTATGTGCCGGCCGACGACTTGACCGACCCGGCGCCGGCAACCTCCTTCGCCCATCTTGACGCGACCACCGTCCTCTCGCGCTCGATCGCGGAAAAGGGCATCTATCCGGCGGTCGATCCTTTGGATTCGACGTCGCGCATGCTCACCCCGACCGTCGTCGGCGAAGAGCACTACAATGTCGCGCGCTCGGTGCAGCAGGTTCTGCAGCGCTACAAGTCTTTGCAGGACATTATCGCCATCCTCGGCATGGACGAGCTTTCCGAAGAGGACAAGCTGACGGTCGCCCGCGCCCGCAAGATCGAGCGCTTCCTGTCGCAGCCTTTCGACGTCGCCGCGGTCTTTACCGGCACGCCCGGCGTGCAGGTGAAAATCGAAGATACGGTCAAGGGCTTCAAGGGCATCGTCGAGGGCAAATACGACAGCCTGCCGGAAGCCGCCTTCTATATGGTCGGGACGATCGAAGAGGCCGTCGCCAAGGCCCAGAAGCTCGCCGCCGAGGCGGCGTGACGATCAGTTTGAAGCGGAGTTGACGATGGCCAGCTTTCCCTTCGAACTTGTCTCGCCGGACAAACTCGTCTTTCGCGGCGCGGTCGAGGATGTGCTCGTGCCCGGCAGCGAAGGCGATTTCCTTGTGCTGACGGATCATGCGCCGGTGATGACGACCTTGCGTCCCGGCATCCTCGATATTGGCGAGGCGACTGGCAATCACACGCGGCTCTTTGTCCGCGGCGGCTTTGCCGATGTCAGCCCGACCGGGCTGATCGTCCTCGCCGAGACGACCATTCCCGTCGATGAACTGAGCGCCGATCGCATCGCCGGCGAAATCCAGAACGCCGAGGAGGACCTTGCCGATGCGACCGAAGAGCAAAAGCGGGCGGCGCAGGAGAAGGTCGATCGACTGCGCGAGCTCAAGGACGCTCTGAAGATTTGACGATCCGCGCTCGCCGCCTCCTGAGCGTTGCGCTTTCGAAATGCGCGGGCCTTCCATCTCGTCTATCCGGCCGATGTGCGGTCGTTTTCTCCCCGCTTTACCGAGGAGATAAGGAAACACGCGCCGAGAAACCCTCATGAACCTTCCCGTCACGCCGTCCGCCATTCGCAAAGCTTACGCGCGCATCGCTCCCCATATCAGGCGCACCCCGCTCATCGAGGCGGCCTCGCCGGTTGAAGGGGCGAAGCCCATCTCGCTGAAGCTCGAATTCCTCCAACACGCCGGCTCGTTCAAGCCGCGCGGCGCTTTCAACAACCTCCTGAGCCACGACGTGCCGCCGGCGGGCGTCGCCACGGCCTCAGGCGGCAATCACGGCGCCGCCGTCGCCTATGCCGCCGGCAAGCTCGGGCTGAAGGCGCGCATTTTCGTGCCCGAAATCGCCGCGCCGGTGAAAATCGCCAAGATCACGGCCAGCGGCGCCGACATCGTCGTCAAGGGCGCGACCTATTTCGACGCGCTTGCGCTTTGCGACGCCTATGTCGCCGAAAGCGGCGCGCTTTCGATTCACGCCTATGATTCGGCGCCGACGATCGAAGGCCAGGGGACTGTCGGCCTCGAATGGGAGGAGGATCTCCAGCGCCTGGCTCTGCCCAAGCTCGATACGATTCTCGTCGCGGTCGGCGGCGGCGGGCTCATCGCCGGGATCGCCGCCTGGTTCGAAGGCAAGGTCAAAGTGATCGGGGTCGAGCCTGAGGGCTCGCGCGCCCTCGCCGATGCGCTCGCTCGGCGCCGGACGATAGGCGCTGCTGATCAGC
>DASZFX010000493.1:0-2473 GCA_035939375.1 Roseiarcus sp. | reverse complement strand
AGCGCCCTTCAAGGATTCTCTCTTTCGCGCGCAATGGTTGCGCACGGCCGGCCACGCCTCGGCCGGCGGCGCCGATCTCGGCGAGTGTTTCGCCGTCGCCGATGCGATCCGCGAGCCGGACGCACTATCCTGGCACGACGGCTGGATCGCCGCGGCGGAACGCCTTTTCGAGGCTGCGCAGACCAGCCTTGCCGCCGGACATCGGCCAAGCGCGCATTGCGGCTTTTTGAGAACTTCGAACTATTTTCGCGCGGCCTACACATTTCTGATGCAGCCGGCGCCGGACGCGCGGCTCAAAACCGCATACCGTCGCCAGCGCCAGGCATTTGAACAAGCAATCGTGGCGCGTCCAGGCTGGGGCGAACCTATCGCCATCCCTTTTGAAGGCAAATCCCTGCACGGCTATTTCTTCGCGGCGCCGGCGGCAACGTCGCGCCCGACCTTGATCCTGACCGGCGGCTACGACAGCACGGCGGAAGAGACCTTTTTCTATAGCGGCGCCGCGGCGTTGACCCGCGGCTACAACGTCCTTTGTTACGACGGTCCAGGGCAGGGCGCGGCCTTGATCGAGGACGGAATCGTCTTCCGGCCCGATTGGGAGAATGTGATCGCCGCGGTCATCGCTTATCTCAATGGCCGGCGGGAGGTCGATCCGAAGCGCATCGTTCAGATGGGCATAAGTTTCGGGGGCTACCTCGCGCCGCGCGCAATGAGCGGCAATCCCGCGCTCGCCGCCTGTATCGCCGATCCCGGCCAGTTGAGCCTGATCGAGGAAGCCAAAACGCGCCTGCCGGGCTTTCTGGCGCGCCATCTACCGGACGGCAATGCGACTGTGCTCAAAGCACTGGACGCGTTGCTGATGATGCGCCTCAAGAAGCCGACCGCCGGCTGGGCCCTGCGTCGCTGCCTTTGGGTTCACGGCGTTGCGCGGCCGATCGATTTCCTGCGGCTGACCGCGCAGTACACGAGCGTTGGCAGGGTGGAGCGCATCAAACGCCCGACGCTGATCTGCCGCGCCGAAGACGATGAGATCGGGGCGACGGCGGAGAAGCTCTATGACCTGCTCGAATGCCCCAAGGCCTTCCTGCGTTTCACCGCGGCCGAAGGGGCGGGCGCCCATTGCGAATCCGGCGCGCGGTTGCTTTTCAACCAGCGCGTCTTCGACTGGCTCGACGAAGTCCTGGCGCAAGGAGCGCCCACGGCGTTGCAAGCGGCGTGGCAGCGCGCGCCCTTTCTTTTCCCGTGCACCTGTGGCAACGAGCCGGCTCCGCCGGCGCAGGCGAGGGAGACTCGGATGGCGAATGAGAACAAGGTCCTCAAGGCCCTCTGATGGCGTCGCGCCGCGGCTTTGTCGTCACGCTCGCGCGTCTGGTCGTTGCGGCCGGCGTTTTCGCGCTCTGGCCGAGCCTCGATCTCGAGGTCTCCAGTTTCTTCTTTCGCGAAAGCGGCTTCGTCGGGCGCGGCGGGCTGTGGAGCGCCGGGCGGCGTTTCTTCCAAGTCGCGCCCTTTGTTCTTCTCGCCGCCTTGGCCGCGCTCTATCTCTGCCGGCGTTTCGCGATCGCCGTCCCTTACGCGCCAAGCGGACGCGCGCTCGTTTTTCTTATCGCAACGATCGTCGTCGCGCCCGTTCTGGTGGTCAATCTCGGTCTCAAGGACCATGCGCATCGGCCGCGACCGACCCAAACCCAAGATTTCGGCGGCGTTTACGAATTCCGTCCCTGGGACCGTTTCGACGGGGCTTGCAAGAAGAATTGCTCTTTTGTCAGCGGCGAGGCTTCGCAAGGGTTCTGGATGGTCGCCCCGGCGATGCTGGCGCCGCCGCCTTGGCGTGCGCTCGCGCTTGGCGCGGCGCTCATCTTCGGCGCGACGGCAAGCCTGCTCAGAGTGGCCGCCGGCGGTCACTACCTCTCTGACGTCGTCCTTGCGGCGCTGCTGACATTGGCGATCGTGCAGGGCGCCGGGCTCCTGTTCTTTCGCAATGACGAGGCTTCTTAGGATTTCATCCGCCAAGCTCGTCGAGGTTCCGTACTCGCCGATCGATGACGGGGGAAGACTTGGGGGAATGAGGCGGGGTCGGCGTCGCCTTCCACCATTTCACGCCGATGCGCCGTGATGCGCCACGCCAAGCGCCTTGCGCGATTCGCTTTTCCGCGCCGGCCTGGCCGGGAGGTCTATTTCCTTTTGTTTTCAAGCTCGAAGCCGATGTCCCGGCGGCTCCGTTGGAACGGACTGCGGCTGAACTTGCGAATGACGCCCGAGTGTCGCAGTCTTGGTCCACGGCCTTTTCATCCATCGAACGGGGCTAAGAAACAGCGTTAAGGGCGCCGACGATGGGGCGCCAAGGAGATCGCCCTTGAGTACAACCTCTGTCGCGACGCGGACGAGAAAAGAATTCGTCCTCAGAATGACAAAATTGTTCGTCCGTCGGGCGGCGCTTCCCATCGTCGGGGTCGCCGTCTTCATCTATTTCCTG
>DASZFX010000492.1:0-3843 GCA_035939375.1 Roseiarcus sp. | reverse complement strand
TCGGCCTCGATCGTCTCGCTTCTCCTTGGCCTCGTCATGGTCGATCTGTTGCAGCCGGGCGTCGGCATCACCATCGCCGATCAAGGCGCCAACACCGCCAATCTGACGACGCAGGCTTTCAGCATCGACAATTTCATCGATCATCTCGTGCCGACGTCGCTGTTCAAGGCGCTGGCGGATGGCGAGATTCTGCAGATCGTCGTTTTCTCGGTATTCGCCGGCGTCGCGATCATGGCGATGGGCGAGCGCGGCAAGCCGCTGGTCGAACTTGCCGACGGCGTCGCCCATATGATGCTCAACATCACCGGCTATGTGATGAAGCTCGCGCCGATCGCGGTCTGCGCCTCCGTCGCGTCGGTCATCACCAAATCCGGCCCCAGCATTCTGCTCAACTTCGCCAAATTCCTCGGCGGCTTCTATCTCACGCTGCTGGTTCTCTGGATCATCCTGTTCGCCGTCGGTTTCCTGGTGATCGGCCCGCGGATGGGCGATCTCGTTTCGCGCATGCGCGAGCCGTTCCTCCTCGCCTTCTCGACGGCGAGTTCGGAAGCGTCGTACCCGAAAATCCTGGAGCAGCTTCAAAAATTCGGCGTTTCGCGGCGCATCGCCAGTTTCGTGTTGCCGCTCGGCTATTCGTTCAACCTCGACGGCACCATGGCCTATACGACCTTCGCCTCGATGTTCATCGCCCAGGCCTATGGCGTCGACATGCCGATTTCCAAGCAATTGCTGATGGCGGCGGTGCTGATGCTGACGTCGAAGGGCGTCGCGGGCGTGCCGCGCGCTTCGCTTGTCGTGATCCTGGCGACGCTGAAGCAATTCGGCATTCCCGAGGCGGGCCTGTTCCTCATCCTCGGCATCGACCAGTTCCTCGACATGGGCCGCAGCGCGACCAACGTGATCGGCAATTCGCTCGCCGCTTCTGCGGTCGCCAAATTCGAGAAGGACCTCGGACCTGCGGTAGACGAGGAGGCGCCGAGCGCGGCGGAGCCTGAGCCGGCGGCGGCTTGATCGATGCGACCCGCCGTTCAGGGGAGGGACCGTTGCAGCTGACGATCGCGCGGGGCGCTTTGGTCCTCGTATTGCTTTTGACGCTGCAATTCCGGCCCGCCTCGGCCGAGGATCTGATCGGCGCCGATAGTACCGCGCCGCCGGCGACCACCGAGGACAATGCGCCCGCTCTTCTGACCGGAGCGCTGAAGAAAATCCGCGACAGCGGCGCAATCGCGATTGGTTATCGCGACGCGTCGTTTCCCTTTTCTTTCGTCAGGCAAGGCGGCCCGCCGATCGGCTATTCGATCGATCTTTGCCTCGGGATCGTCGCCGAGATCAAACGCGAACTCAATGGCGCGCCGATCGTCGTCGGCTATCAGCAGGTAACGTCCGAGACGCGCATGGACGCCGTGACGTCCGGCAAGGTCGATCTCGAATGCGGCTCGACCACCAGCAATATCGAGCGCCAACAAACCGTCGCCTTCTCTCCGGTGATTTTCGTCGCGGGCACCAAGCTGTTGGTCAAGCGCGATTCGGGCATCGCCTCCTATCGCGATCTACCCGGCAGGATATTGATCGTCACTAGCGGCACGACCAATGAAAGGGCGATGCGGCTGCTCAATGACAAATACCGGCTCGGAATAACGATCGTGACGGCGCGCGATCATCAGCAATCCTACGACAAGCTGGTCGCGGAAAGGGTCGACGCTTTCGCCACCGACGACGTGCTCCTCTACGGCTTGATCGCCGCCAACAAGGCGCAAGACACGATGGAGGTGGTCGGCGACTACATCACTTACGAACCCTATGGGATCATGTTCCGCAAGGACGATCCGCAAATGGCGGGCGCCGTCAGCCGCGCTTTCTCCACCATGGCCGCGACCGGGACGCTGGTTACGACCTACCACAAATGGTTCCTCCAGCCGACGCCGACCGGCGAGCTTCTGAACATGCCTATGTCGCTGCAATTGACCGAGAGCCTCCGCGCGCTGGGGGTGGACGACTTTTAAGGCGGCTCGCCGAAAGCGATTCGCCGCCGCGCCGTCTCATCTTCTCGCGCACGACAACGGGCGCGCGCCAAGGCTGGTAAAGAAGCGTAAGAGGTAGCCATCGGGGTCGGCCACGACGAATTGTCGATTGCCAACCTCGCTGTCGTCCTGCCGATACCAACGCTCCTCCAGCGGGACGCGAACGATTAGATCCGATCGCTGAACATCGGCGTAGAGAGCCTCGACGTCGGAGACGTGTATCTGAAGGTTGATCCCTCGTCCGAAGGGATATTCGAGCGGCGGCTTGTGGAAGCGCCGGCCGGGGCCCGCCGCCTCCTCCAGCATCAGATGGGCGTTTTCTCGGATCAGATAAACGAAACTTTTCTTCAGGCCGGCTTAGTCGACATTCAAAGCCGAACACGTCGAGATAGGCCGCGAGCGAACGGTCGAGGTCGGAAACGTCAAGCTCCGGGACGAGAGGGTGTGGGCTTAGCGCCATGCGCTAGGTCCGCCCGACCCGCGCTATCGCTTCTTCGCGAATGAAATCATAGACCGCCTGCGCAGCCGGCGGCATTGCGCGGTTGCGCACGGCGATCAAACTATAAGGCTGAACGACGATCAGGCGCTGGGTTGGAAGGATTTCGATGGGGCCGCCGGTCGCGCTCTGCGCGATGAATTTGGCCGCCTCGATCGACATGGCGGCGATGGCGTTCGACTTGGCGACCATGATCATCGTCAAAAGCAGCGAGGTCGTGTTCGACAAGCGCTCAGGCATCGGCGCATTCTCGGCGAGAAACATGGTCTCGATCGTGCGCCTGAGCGGCGTGCCGCGCGGCTGGATCACCCATTCATAGGCGCCAAGCTCCCTCACTGAAACCGGGCCGCGGCCCGTCAGCGGGTGGCCGCGTCGAGCGATGAGACAGGCTTCCTCGACGCCGATCGTGTAGCAATCGAACCGGCTCGGATTGAGATCGTCGGGCACGCGGGCGATGATGAAGTCGAGCCGCGCGGCCAGAAGATCGCGGGCGAGCACGTTGCTGGCGTCGATCTTTATGGTCAATTCGATTTTCGGATAGATCGCGCGAAGCTTGGCGAAGGCCGGCGCGGCGAGATCGATGGCCGGTCCGGTGACAGCGCCGAGCGCCGCCGAACCGGCGCGGCCATCACGCAGGTCGGCGATCTCCCGCTCGGCTTGCGCCAATTGCAACAGGACGGAGCGCGCATGCCTGGCGAGCGATCGCCCGAGCGACGTCAGGCGGACGCCGCGCGCCAGGCGTTCGCACAGAGGCGCATCGATGAGCGTCTCCATTTCTGCGATCATGCGGGAAGCGGCCGGTTGTGAGATATTCGTGGCCAGGGCCGCGGCGCTGACCGTCTCATGCTCCTCGAGCGCGACGATCATGCGCAAATGCGAGAGTTTGAGCCGATTCCGCGGCGGCGGATCGCCTTGGCCGTGCGCCGCCTCGTCGAAGTCCTGGCCGCGTCTGTCGCGCGCCCGATCGTCCATGCCCCGATACCCCTTGGAGCCTTTCTCGATCTATACCAAAAGCGGATAGAAGGCGTGGTTCATCTTATTTGACTGTCATAGGAAAATCCACCAGCATGCTCGCGCAAGGGATTGCGGCCGACATCGCGCGCGAGCGGCGGGCGCGGTCTTGCGCCGGCGCCCGACAGAAGAAGGCGCAAGGGAGACGCCAAGGAGCATCGTTGAGATGACCGCTGCGGCCCTGGACAGCGCGGCCTTCACCGATATCGTGCGCCTTGCCGGCGTACAAAAATTCTTCGGCGCCGTGCATGCGCTGCGCAACATCAACATGGCGGTCGGCCGCAACGAGATCGTCGGCCTCATCGGCGACAACGG
>DASZFX010000491.1:0-2297 GCA_035939375.1 Roseiarcus sp. | reverse complement strand
GGGATTTCACCCCTATGTCCGCTTTGGATCATAAGCGCAAAGCGCACAAGCGCGAACGCCGCAGCATGCCCACTTAGCGCCTAAGCGGGGTGGCGCGTCATTGGATCGCTTCGTTGGCGCGAGTCGCAACGAGTTGGGCGCTCGAGGCCGAGCGCCCGGTCTCAGGTCACGAGTTGCTCATGCGCATGCGCGGATGTGCCGATCTGAAAAAGAACCAGAAGGCCGATGCCGCGGCGAGCGCTGTGGCCAAGATCAACAACAGATAGGTGAGCCAGGACGACTCGGCCGGTACGCTGGCGGCAGCGGCGCGATCAAGGTCGTTGACCTCGTTCGGGTCGACCACTTGCGCGGCATTCGTCACTGCATTTGCCACTGCATTCGTCGCTGCATTCGTCTTGCCGGCTTCCGCGGCGTCTGCGCTCGCCGCCGCTGGCGCGCCGGCGCCGGCGCCCTCGGTCGCTGGGAGAGCGGGCCAGCCCGCCGCCGCAGCCGCCACCGGACTTTCGCCCCGGCTGGCGTCATTGAGAGGTTGATCCGCACGCGGCGGCGGCACCATCGCGGGGACGGCTTCTGCCCCTTTCTGCGCGCTGGAATCGGCCGCCTGCTCCGGCGCGGCCGATTTGCTCGGCTTCGCGCGGGCGACGGCGCGTGGCGCCTCGCGTTCGGGCTTTGCTTGCGCCTTCGCCGTTGGGCGCGCGGGATGGCTCGCCTTCTTTTGCGGCTGCGCCGACGGCGTGGCCTGGGCCGGCGCATCGGCGGTCTCTTGTGGCACCCTTATGGGGCAGGGATAGCGATCGTCGTCGCACGCCTGCGCACCCGTCAATGGCAGACCCGCGAACACCCCAGCCCCAATTGTCACGATTGCCAAAGTGCGTAGCGTGAGCATTGGATTCCCCCTGTCCCCTAAAATGGATGGACCTATACCGAACCGCCACAATGGCGCCCCATTGGCGCAAATGGGGCATTGTTCGCGCAATCCGGGGGCGGAAATGTTGGCGGTTCCGAGGTAGTTGATTGCTGCATCGTTGTTAGTGTCTGAAAACGCTATCCTTTTGCGTTCGCAATCGGTCGCGAAACAGAACATGATGCTGCAACTTCGTCCGCGTAACGCTTGCTAGAAAGCGGACTCGTGGCGATTGCTGGCGAGGCTACGCCACCACTCGTCAACGCTTCAGGCGACTTGACAGGCTTGCCGTCGCCGTATATTTAACGACTATGTTAATTTCGCAGTGTGTTAAATAATGCCCGATACTCTTTCCGTCACCCTCTCGGCGCTCGCGGACCCGACGCGGCGGGCGATCCTGGCGCGGCTCGCCAAGGGGGAGACGACTGTGAACGAGATCGCGAAGCCCTTCGACATCAGCCTGCCGGCGGTGTCGCGGCATTTGAAGGTGCTGGAGGCCGCGGGCCTCATTTCGCGCGGGCGCGAGGCGCAGTGGCGGCCCTGTCGGTTGGAGCCCCGGGCGCTCAAGGCCGTCGACAACTGGCTGTCGCGCTATCGCCGCTTTTGGACCGAAAGTTTCGACAAGATGGACGCCTATCTCGCGGAGCTTAAAGCCAAGGAGAAGCGCAAGTGAGTGCCAGACTGGCCGACGACGAACTCCTCATCACGCGCACCTTCGACGCACCGGCCGCGCTGGTCTTTGCGCTCTGGTCCAAGCCGGAACACATGAAACGCTGGATGGGCCCGGCGAGTTTCACCTGCCCCGAGGTAGAGATCGACTTTCGCGTCGGCGGTACGTACCGCGCGATGATCACGTCGCCGGCGCGTGGCGAGAACTGGTTCGGCGGCGTCTATCGCGAAATCGTCGCGAACAAACGGCTCGTTTTCACGTTCACCTGGGACAATGACGGCCCGTCCGCGGGCGTCGAGACGCTCGTCACGATCACCTTCGAAGAGAAGGGCGGCAAGACCGTCCAGACCTTCCATCAAAGGCCCTTCCTCAATGTCGAGCGTCGCGACAGCCATGTCGGCGGCTGGACCTCGGCCTTCGACAAGCTTGCGGCTTATGCCGCGCAGATCGCAAAGGAGCACAGCGCATGATCACCATCTCCGCCTTCAAATGGGTTCCAGAGTTCGCCTACGGCCAAGTGCGCGATCTGCGCGCGCGCTGGGCCCTGGAGGAGGCGGGCATCCCCTACAAGACGCGCCTTCTGGCGCTCGGCGATCAGGACAAGCCGGACTACCGCGCCCTGCAGCCCTTCGGACAGGTGCCGATTCTTCAAGACGGCGATTTCACGCTCTTCGAATCCGGGGCGATCGTGCTCCACATCGGCGAGCGCAGCGAGACTCTCCT
>DASZFX010000490.1:0-3066 GCA_035939375.1 Roseiarcus sp. | reverse complement strand
CGCCGCAACCGGACGCGGCCCCGGCGGGCGCGCCGGCATCGGACCCGCCGCCGACCGTCGAAGGGGCGCTGACGCTCGATCATTTGTCTCTCGGGGCCCTGGCCAGCCTCGTGCTTGGTCCGGCCCAGCCGGCCAAGCCTGGGCAAATCTGGTCCGATTTGAAATTCTCAACCGTCGCGGCGAGCCCGCCGTCGGCCAATGTCGCCTTGACCATCGCGACCTTCGACATCATGAGCGACCTTCCCGCCCACGAGACGAACGTACGCTTGATGATCAGCCCGGGCGCGGTGGCGCTCGAAGATGTGAAGATGCGCGTCGGCGGCGGCGCGGCGGGCGGCCACGCGACGTTGCGCCGCGACGGGGCCAATGCGGCGCTCTCCGGGCAGATATCGCTCGATTCCATCGCCGTCGACCGCGGCGGCCTCACGGCGAAAATCGCCGGGGCGCTCGATTTTGCCGCCACCGGACAAAGCGTCGGCGCGCTGATCGGCGGCCTCGCCGGCTCGGGACAAATTCTACTGACCGGCGGCGAATTGCCTCGGCTCGATCCCGATGCGCTGCGGCGGGTCGTCGAAAAAGCGCAAGGAGCGGGTTTCGACGTGGACGACGCCGAGATCAATCGTTTGCTCGGCGCCGAGATGGACAGGCGTTCGATGCGGCTCGTCGACGGAGCCGCGCCGGCCGCGATAAGCGCCGGCGTTCTGCGAGTCGGTCCCTTCGACGCGCTTCACCCGGGCGGCGACGCAAAAGTACAAGCGAGCGTCGATCTTCGCTCGTTGGGACTCGATCTTCGCGCCACCATCGACGAGGCGGCCCCGCCGAGATTCTTCTGGAGCGGCGCGCCGCCCGCCATCGCCGTCGCCTTGAAGGGCCGGGTCGGCGCGCTCTCGCGCGAGATCGACTCGGCGAGCCTCGCCAATGGTTTGGAGGCGCAGGCGATCGCCCGCGAAACCGAACGCATCGCTCAATTCGAAAGCGACATTCGCGAACGCGCCGCCTTCAATCGCGTCTTGAAAGCTTCGCGCGCCATGCGCCAGCGCGAACTGGAGTTGCAAGCCTATGCCGTCGACCAAGCCCGGCTGAAGTCAGAAGCCGATCGCCGCCGCGTCGAAGATGAGGCGCTAAAAGCGAACGAGGAAGCGCGCAAGGCTGACGAGGCGAGAAGAGTCGAAGAGGCCCGCAAGGCGGAGGAGACCCGCAAAACAGAGGAAGCGCGCAAGGCCGAGGAGGAGGCGCGCAAATTGCTCGCGCCGGCCCCCCCGGCGGCGGTCGCGGCGCCTGCGCCTCAACAGGCCCCGCCGCCGCCGAACCTGGCCGCGCCGATCAATATCGCGCCGACCGCGCTGCAGCCGCCGCCAAGGCCGACGCATCCACTCGATCCGGCGGCGAATGGCATCTATTGACGCGCGGCGAGCGCTTCGAGGATGAAAACCCTGATCGCCGATGAAAGATTCGCGCTTCGCCGCTCGGCGTCGATCGCAGCGACGAGCGCGCTGACCGATCGGCCGCGGCGTTCCGCGAGCGTCTTAAGTTCACGCCAGAAGGCCTCTTCAAGCGAGACGCTCGTGCGATGGCCGGCGATTGCGATCGAGCGCTTGACGACCGCGGCGCCGGCGGGCGGAAGGAGACGATCCTTGGACGTACTTTCAATCGCCATCGCTCGCGGGCTTTTCGAGGCGATGCGCGTCGAGGCGTTCTTCGGCTGCGGTCCGCTCCGCCGTCGCCTGGCGCCGTTCGTCCTTGCGGCGGCCGTGCGCGAGGCGGTTGGCCGCAGCCTCGCTTTCCGCCGCAGCGATGGCGCGATTCTTGCGGGCGCGGCGTAGATTGACGATCTCGCCCATCGTCAGCCCTATTTTTTTCGGAAGGCGTCGATCGAAACGACTTTGGCGGCTTCGTCCGCGTGAGGCGCCTTGGGCGCCTCGCCGCCCTTCGGCCGCGTCGCGCCTGCGCTCGCCGGGGCCGGCTTGGCCGGCGAGGGCGCGGGCGAAGGGAGCGGAGCCGGCTGCGGCTTCGCCGGGCTGGCGGGCTCTTGTAGCCCGCGCGCCGGCGCTGCGGGGATCACGCTCGCCGGGCCGCTGACCGCTTGTTGCTCGCGCGCCTCCAAGGTGAAGCCGAAAGGCACCGACGGATCGCTGAACCCGACGATCGCATCGAAGGGAATTTTCAACCGCTCGGGCTTGCGCGAGAAGGAAAGACTGACCTCGAAGCCGTCGGCGTCCACGGCCAGATCCCAGAACTCATGCTGGAGGATGATGGTCATCTCGTCGGGATATCTTTGTCGCATCGCAGGCGGCAGCCCGACGCCGGGGGCATGGGTCTTGAACGATATCTTGAAATGGTGCTCGCCCGGCAAGCCATTGCGCGCGGCGTCGCTCAAAACCCTGCGCACTACCGAACGCAGCGCGTCCTGGACCAGAAGATCGTAGCGGATGAGGTCGGTCGACATGACTCACGCGGTTGCGCTTGGCGCGAAAAAATATCGGACCGGCCGGGCCATTGCAACGCGGCTTCGCGGAGATAATAGGGAGAAAAGTGGAGGCTTCTGTTGCCAGGCGCCTCCGGACCCCGCCTGAAAGTGCGACCCCTCAGGACTTGATTTCCGGAACCATCACCGCATTACGCAGCGAGAGCCACCGGGGCATAGTTGTCATTAGCAACTATAGGTTTGACCCGATAACGGCGGTATCATGCCGGGCAAAAGAGCACCCTTTACATCCCTCGTCGAACCTATTTCGCCCCCGCCAAAACCGGCGTCGCGCGCGCTGACCGGCTTTGGTGGAGGCGCCGGGTACCGCCCCCGGGTCCGAAAGATTTATTCCGATGTCCATTTATCGCCATAGCCGCCTTGCGACGGCAATGTGAACATAAGCGCTAGCCCGCTCGTTGGGAAGGGCCGAAGCGGAATTGGCTCAATTTGTTGGAGATTTACCTCGCGCCCGCCTTGATCAGCCTATAGACGATCGCGTCGACGAGCGCCTGGAACGAAGCGTCGATGATATTGCCGGAGACGCCGACGGTCGACCAGCGTGCGCCGGTCGAATCGCCGAATTCGATGAGAACTCGGGT
>DASZFX010000489.1:0-3124 GCA_035939375.1 Roseiarcus sp. | reverse complement strand
GCCGACGTCCTCCTGATCGGAGAAATCTATCGCGGCCTCGATCCGCGCCATCGCCTCGAGGATATCCCGCCGCGTCGCCTCGGCGTCGCGCGACAAGGCACCGCCCGCGATTCTTAGGGCCTGGCGGCGCTGCGCCTCGGTCTGCGCATCGACGAGATCGGCCAGACCCTCGACCTGCGACAGGTCGAGCTTGCCGTTCTCGAAGGCGCGCCAAGCGAATTCCCCGGGCTCGGCCGGGCGCATGTCTCGGAGCGAGGCGAGCGCACGGGCGACGCTGGCAAGCACGGCGCGTCCACCCGTCACATGGAGTTCCGCCGCGTCCTCTCCGGTGTAGCTGTGCGGCGCCGGAAGCCACAAGACGAGGCCGCGATCGAGCGCCTCGCCGCTGGAAGGGTCGCGCAGCCTCCTCAAAGAAGCCAGGCGCGCCGGCGGCGTCGCGTCGCCGGTCAATGCCGTGAGCGCGGCCGCGCTGGATGGGCCGCTGATGCGGATGACGGCGATCGCGGCCCGGCCGCTCCCGCTCGCCGGCGCAAAAATCGTGCGCCTGTCGCCACGCGCCCCAAACATTCCCTTAGAGACTTCCTGCCCGCGGCGACGCGGGTCCCTATGTTGCTTACTTGGCTGATCGATTATATGAGCCACTCCTCTTCGTCGCCAAAGCGATTTCCCTCGTGTCCGTCAGTCTGCCCGTCCACCTTCGCCGCCTCGAATCCGAAGCAATTCACATAATTCGTGAGGTTGTTTCAGAATTTAGCACTCCGGTTATGCTATATTCGATCGGCAAGGATTCGAGCGCGATGCTCCATGTCGCGCTGAAAGCCTTCCATCCCGCGCCGCTCCCCTTCCCCCTCCTCCATGTCGATACGACATGGAAATTTCGCGAGATGATCGCCTTTCGCGACGCGACCGCCGATCGTCTGGCCGTGCGGCTTCTCGTCCATACCAATCAGGACGGCCTGGCGCGCGGGGTCTCGCCGATCGCATCGGGCTCGGCCGTCCATACTGAGGTCATGAAAACCGAGGCGCTGCGCCAGGCGCTCGACAAATGGAAATTCGACGCCGCGTTTGGCGGCGCACGCCGCGACGAGGAAAAGAGCCGCGCCAAGGAGCGCATCTTCTCTCATCGCTCAGCGGCTCACGCCTGGGACCCGCGCAACCAGCGCCCGGAGCTCTGGCGTCTGTTCAACACGCGCATTCGCGCAAGCGAATCCATGCGCGTCTTTCCCCTGTCCAATTGGACGGAGCTCGACGTCTGGGAATATGTGCGGGCCGAGAAGATTCCCGTCGTGCCGCTCTATTTCGCAAAGGAGCGGCCGGTCGTCGAACGCGACGGCGCTCTGGTGATGGTCGATGACGACCGCCTGCCATTGCTGCCGGGCGAAACGCCGCATATGCGGCGCGTGCGCTTTCGCACGCTCGGCTGCTATCCCTTGACCGGCGCGATCGAATCCGACGCTTCGACCCTGGATGAAATCATCGATGAAATGCGCGCCTCGACCAAGTCCGAACGCCAGGGCCGGCTCATCGACTATGACGAGCAAGGATCGATGGAGAAGAAGAAGCGCGAGGGCTATTTCTAAATGGACGCGCCTTCCCTCCGCGCCCCGGCGCTGCCGACCCTGCGGCTCTTGACCTGTGGATCGGTCGACGACGGCAAGTCGACATTGATCGGCCGGCTGCTCTATGAGCAGAAGCTGATCTTCGACGACCAATTGTCGGCGCTGGAGCGCGATTCGCAGAAGCACGGCACGACCGGCGGTGAAATCGACTTCGCCCTGCTGGTCGACGGGCTCGAGGCCGAGCGCGAGCAAGGCATCACCATCGACGTCGCCTATCGCTACTTTGCGACAAAGGCGCGCAGCTTCATCGTCGCCGATACGCCCGGCCACGAGCAATATACCCGCAACATGGCGACCGGCGCCTCCAATGCCGATCTCGCGGTGATCCTGGTCGACGCCCGTAAAGGCCTGCTGACCCAGACCTTCCGCCATTCCTACATTGTCTCGTTGCTCGGCGTTCGCCACGTCGTGCTGGCGGTCAACAAGATCGATCTCGTCGAGTTCAGCGAAAAGGTCTTCGGCGACATCACCGATGGATTTTTAGCCTTCGCCCAGCCGCTCGGCTTTCGCAGCATCGCGGCGATTCCGATCTCGGCGCGTTACGGCGACAATGTTTCGTCGAGGAGCGAGCGGACGCAATGGTACGACGGCCCGCATCTCCTCGATCTTCTGGAGCGCATCGAGGTCGAGGATGACCGTCGCCGCGCGCCCTTTCGCATGGCCGTGCAATGGGTCAACCGGCCGCACCTCGACTTTCGCGGCTTCGCCGGCTCGATCGCCAGCGGCGCCGTCAAGCGCGGCGACGAGATCGTCGTCGCCTCTTCGGGTCGCGTCTCGAAAGTGACGCGTATCATCGCCGGAAGCGGCGACGTTGAAGAAGCAGGCGCAGGCGATGCGGTGACGCTGACCCTCGCCGATGAAGTGGATGTCGCGCGCGGCGACGTCTTTGCGCCGCCCGACCGGCGTCCCGAGGTCGCCGATCAATTCGCCGCCCATGTCATATGGATGAGCGCGGAGAGTCTGCTGCCGGGCCGCTCGTACCTTATGAAAATCGGCGCGAAGACGACGCCGGCGACCGTCACCGAGCTGCGCCACCGGGTCGACGTCAACACTTTGGAGAAACTCGCCGGCAAAACTCTGTCGCTCAACGAGGTCGGCTTCTGCAATCTCGCCACGACCATGCCCGTCGCTTTCGACCCTTACCTCGACAACCAGCAGACCGGCGGCTTCATCCTCATTGACCGCTACACCAACGAGACCGCCGCCGCCGGACTGATCGCCCATGGGCTGCGCCGCGCAACCAATGTGCATCTCCAGGATCTGACGGTGACGCGCCAGGCGCGCGCCACGCTCAAACATCAGCGCGCGGCCACATTGTGGTTCACCGGCCTCTCCGGCGCCGGCAAATCCACGATCGCCAATCTCGTCGAGGCCAAGCTGCACGCCCGGGGCGTTCACACGGTCATGCTGGACGGCGATAATGTCCGCCACGGGCTCAACAAGGATCTCGGCTTCACCGCCGCCGACCGCGTCGAAAATATCCGTCGCGTCGCCGAAGTCGCGCG